>JBBQKT010000301.1:0-4407 GCA_038327205.1 Burkholderiales bacterium
GCCGATTTCAGCCGCCGCGACCTGGGCTTGGTCAGTTACGACACCTTCAACGAGGTCGATCGGGTGCCCGACGCGGTGGACGAATACCGCTTCCGCGTGCGTCACAACGTCACCCACAACATCCTGCTGTCGTCCAGCACCCGCTACCCGACACCCGAGGCGGCGCGTGCCGAGATGATTCTGGCGATTGAACGGGGCCAACAGCCCGAGGGCTACCAGCGCCTGCTCGACAGCAAGAACCGTCCCTACTTCAACATCATCAACGCCGAGGGCGAGGTACTGGCGCGCCGCATCCGCTACTTCCCAAGCCCCGAAGCGATGGAGGCCGCCATCGCCGAGCTGATGACCTACCTGCGGGGCCATTACGGCGGCGAAGGGCTTTACGTCGTTGAACACCTGCTGCTGCGCCCGCTTGAAGATGACGACCCGCTGTTCGACATCTGCGCCGACCCAAGCTGCGATGACTGCCTCGACGTCGATCCCTACAGCTACCGCCTGCAGATCATCCTGCCGGCCTACGCCGGGCGCTTCCAGGACGATGGCTTCCGCCAGTTTGTCGAGCACACGATCCGCCGCGAGGTGCCGGCCCACATCCTGCCCACGGTCTGCTGGATCAACCCGGACCACATGTCGCTGTTCCAGGCCGCCTGGCGCGACTGGCTGATGCTGGAGGGCGGCTTCAGCACCACCGACCGAGCGGGCAAATTGCGGGCCTTGCTGCAGGCCCTGGTGAAAGTGAAAAACGTCTACCCAGTGCGCGCATTGTTTGACTGTGTCGGCGATGAAACCAAACCGCCGTTCATCCTCGGTCGTGCCTCGCTGGGCAGCGAACCGCCGCCTGCCGCTTAAGCGGTCCAAGCCGTCCAAGCCGTTTAAGCCGCTAAATCATCAGGAGCAAGCACCATGGCTGATCCGCTTCAAGTCATCCGCAGCCTCGACACGCTGGCCGACCACTACGCCGTCTTCGAGCCCGACCAGGTGCTCACGCACGGCCAGCTCAACAGCGTGTCCGACTATCTCGACGACCAGCTGCGCCTGGGTCGCGTGATGCTGGACGGCGTCGGCCTGATCGCCGGCCTGCATGTGTCGCTGCAGGCCGATGGCAACGTGCGCATCAGCGCAGGTTTTGGTGTCAGCACCGACGGCGATCTGATGCGCTTGGGCGCCAACACGGTGTATGACCGCTTGCGTCCCTATGACGCCACCGCTGCCGTCTATCCGCCACTGCACCAGGGCGAGACGATGCTCGATCTGCAAGAACTGGTGCCTGTGGGCGAGCCGGATGTGCTGGCCCAGCCCCTGGCAAGCCTGGCGGGTGGTCTGACTGACAAGGCCGTCTTGATGTTGATGGAAACGGTGGTCAACGATCCCGATTTGTGCAGTGGCACCGGCTGTGACAACCTGGGCCGTGACGCCCTGCACCGCCTGCGTTTCTTGCTGATCTCGCGCGCCGATGCGCAAGCCCTGCTCGATGCCCTGCCGCTGCTGCCCATCAGCACCCGCGCCCAGGCGCTGCCCGCGCTGGCGATGCGCCGCCCCGCCTTGGCGCGCGACATCACCAGCGTCGGCATGCTGGCCGCGCGCTACCGTGACACCGCCAACCTCAGCCTGCGCGAATTGCTGCGCGCCCTGCCCGTGCTTGCGCGGCAATGCCCCGAAGTGCTCAGCGACATGTTTGGCGGCGACCTGACCGGGCGCTGGCAAGCCGCGTTGGAAGACAGCGCCGCCCGCCTCGTCAACTCAACCGCCAGCGGCGAATGCCAGATCTGGTACAGCTTCATCAAGGACCTCATTGCGCAGTGGTGCGAGCTGCGCGAGGTGCTGCTGAACGACGACGGCGTGATGCTGCCCGATGTGGCCGCCTTCCCCAAGCACCTGTTGCTGGGCGCGCTGACCGAACCGCGGGCGCAGCGCACCGGGCTCTACCCCTCGCCGCTCGACGCTTCGGTGCGCCAAAGCGCCGCCCACGGCCGCTTCCTGGCCTGGAAATTTGATGCGCTGATCCGCGGCTTTGCACTGCCCACCGATGTGGCGACCGTCATCACCCCCAGCCACAGCGAGGCCGACACCTTGGAAGAGCGCGCCATCCCCTGGTACTTTGGGGTGAACGCCGCCGCCAATGGGAACGGG
This sequence comes from Burkholderiales bacterium, assembly GCA_038327205.1. Lineage (GTDB taxonomy): Bacteria > Pseudomonadota > Gammaproteobacteria > Burkholderiales > Burkholderiaceae_C > Paucibacter_A. Next base: position 2,131 of record JBBQKT010000301.1, read on the forward strand.
AACGGCAATGGCAACGGCGAAGTGCCGCCCATCCATCTCGCCTGGAATTTCCGCCTCTCGGCCAGCCACCGCGAGGGCCAGAACCTCGGCTACCGCAGCGCCACCTGGGCCAGCAGCGCCCAGGCCCGAGACCCACTGGGCTTTGCCATCAGCGGCTTTGATTTTTTCCGTGTGGAAGGGCATCTGGGCCGCCAGGTGGAGACCGTCGGCAACGACCTGCGGCGGCTGATTGCCGACCGCAACCTGCCCATCCAAGTGCAAGAAGTGCTGCTGCACAACGACCGCAGGCTCATCAAACGCCGCCCGCCAATCCGCCACACGCCGCTGCACAGCCTGCACTATCTGATGCGCCAAGACGTGTCGCACCGGCTCGAAGAGAGCCAGACTTTCGGCAGCCGCTATCTCGGTGACATCACGGCGGCAGTCAGTGCGTTGGAAGTGCCTGCGGCGTCGGAGAACGGCTCGTCGGCCATCACCTCGGCCGGCAATGCGCTCAGCGCGATCAGCAGCGTGCAGGCCAGCGCCCGGCCGGTGCTGAGCCAGACCAGCCACAGCGGCTACAAAGCCCAGATGGCGGCAGGCGGCACGGCCTGGAAAGCAAGCTACGCGACGGCGCTGGAAAGTGTGGGCAACACCCGCGCCAACCTCGGCCATGTCTCGCGGCCAGACTTTGTCTCGCCCTACGATTCGCTGGTTCAAATCAACTCACCGCACTGGATCGACTGGCTCGACGACCTGATCCAGGCCGACGACGACCGCGCCGACGACAAGCTCCTGTTCGCCCGCTTTGTGCAAGATCATCCGGGCCTCGACCACCTCGGCGGCGTCTGGCGCGGCGGCACCTTTGTTTTGGTCTATGACGACGGCGGCCGCGTGGTGGGCGACTTCACCCTGCCCTACCCGGCCGCCGAAGTTGACGTACCCGAACCGGTTCAACCACCGCTGACCCGCCCTCCCTACCGGCCGCCCATCATCGTCACCGGCGGCATCCGCGTGTTGAAGCCGCTGAAGCTCGAAGTGCTCGCCCAAGTCGACAAGCAGTTCAAGTTTGCCAATGACGGCCTGCAATTCCAACTTGAAAAACAGGCGGCCAATATTGAAGGGCTCGTGAAAGGCGTGTTCGTGCCCAACAACGCGGTCCCGCCGAAACGAATCGTGGTGCCGGGTCTGGCCGGACTGGACGGGCTCAAGGGCGACAGCTATCTGGAATTCAATGCCCGCGACATGGGCGGCAAGCTCACTCGGGTGCAGGAGTTGCAAGACATGCTGACCCAGCCCGCCTTGCCCGACGACAGCCGCGCCTTGTTTGAGCGTGATCTGGCCATTGCGCAGACCGACCTGGCTGGCGCGGTGGCCACCGTGACCGAGCGGGTGGTCGCCGGCAATATCGATGTGGCCAGCGACGCCGGGGTGGAGCTGACGACGCAATTGGGCCGCAGCGTTTCGATGATCAAAGACGAGGCTGCCAAGGCCGTGCTCGACACCCGTCTGACCGGCATCTCAACCGGCCCCGGCGTGGGGGCGGGTCAATCGGTATTGATCGGCAAGCTGCGGAACATTGGCGGCATCGGTCGCGGTTGATCGCCATGGATGACGTGAATGCTTGATTCGGGCCTCCACCGCGTGCGCCGCCTGCGCTGGCAGGCGCGTGCGCCGACTGCGGCTGACGCCTTCGCGCTGCAAAGTCTGTTGCACCGGCGCAGCGACGAGGTCAGCGCAGCGATCGAGCAAGCCTTTGCCGGTATCGAAACCGCGGGCGAGGACTGGCATCTGCCGTCGCTGACCTTGCGACTGGACGCCAGCAGCCTGGCACAAATGGACGCTGATTTGCCCGCGCTGGTGGCCAGCGCGCTGCGCTTGGCGCTGCAAGCGGCCGCGCCTACTGGCCCCGCTGAACCCGCCCCGATGAGCGCCGGTCTTAAGTCCATTGGCGTTGCCGATGCCGATGCCGATGCCGATGCCGATGTCAACGCCAACGCCAACGCCTGCCGTCGAACCAGCCCGGCCGACTCCGCCCACGCCGCCCTGCGCCATTACCTCGCGACCGCCAGCCTGCCCTGGGAGCTGGCGGGCCTGAGTACCGATGCCCAGCAGCAGGCGCTGCAAGGCGCTGCGAAGGTGGCCCTGGAAGCGCTGCTGGCGCAATCGAGCAACAGCAGCGCCGCTCTGGCCACGCTGACCGAGCTGATCGGTGCGACAACGACGCCCTTGCCCGCCCGCCTTGGCGCCCTGCTCCGCTGCTTGCCCCTGCTCAGCCGCGCGCAGCGGCAACGCTGG
>JBBQKT010000302.1:0-4385 GCA_038327205.1 Burkholderiales bacterium
ACCACGCAGGCTATCCACATCCAAACCCGGCTTGACAATCACATCCACGTGTACTACTGTACTAGTACACATTGGAAACCACGTGAACACCGCCGACCCCTTTCTCTTCAGCATCAACACCGGCTCGACCGAGCCGATCTACCGACAGTTGGTGGAACAGGTGCGTCGCCGCATCGCCGGGGGCCAGCTCAGCGCGGGGCAGGAGCTGCCGTCGGTGCGTGAGCTGGCACAGGCGCTGGCGGTGCACCCGATGACGATCTCCAAGGCCTACAGCCTGCTCGAAGCCGAAGGGCTGCTGGAGCGGCGGCGCGGCCTGGCGATGCGGGTGGCGGCCGAGCACAGCCGGGCGCAATCGGCGGCCTCGCGGGTCGAGTTGCTGCGGCCCAGCCTGGAGCGTGCTGCGGCCGAGGCGCGGCAACTGGAATTGCCAAGCGCACAGGCGATCCGTCTTTTCAAAAAAATCCTCGACGAAGGAACATCCGCATGAATGCCCTGTTGAAAGCGCTGCAAAGCCCCTTGCCAAGCCCATCGGCCGTGCTGACGGACCTGCACCTGTGCTACGGCGCACAGGCCGTGCTGAACGGCCTGAACTGGCAGTTGCTGCCGGGCCAGGTGGTTGGCCTGCTGGGCCGCAACGGGGCGGGCAAGACGACCCTGCTTGAAGCGCTGCTGGGCCTGCGCGAACCGCAATCGGGCCGGGTCAGCCTGTTCGGGCAGCCGGTGGCGCAGATCGATGACGCGACGCGCGCCCGCATCGGCTATGTGCCGCAACAGTCCGATCTGTTCGACAGCTTCACGGCGCAGCAGCTGCTGGCCTATTTCAAGAGCTTTTACCCGCGCTGGAACGAGGCCAAGGTGGAGGGCCTGATGTCGCGCTGGGACATCGCCCGCGACAAGCCGATTGCCAAGCTCAGCGGCGGCCAGCAGCAGCGCCTGTCCATCATCCGCGCGCTGGCCCATGAGCCCGATCTGCTGGTGCTCGACGAGCCGGTGGCCAGCCTCGACCCGGCCGGGCGGCGCGACTTTTTGCGCGAGCTGGTCGACCAGGTGCTGGACCGCGGCACCACCGTCGTGTTCTCGACCCACATCCTCAGCGACCTGGAGCGGGTCGCCTTCAATGTGGCCTTCATGCGCCAAGGCCAGATCGCTTTGCAGGCGCCGCTGGATGAGCTGCTGGACGAGGTGCGGGCGGTCAGCGGGCCCAGCGCGGCGGTGCAGGCGCTGCTGCTGGGCGCTGGGCTGACGGTGCTGAGCCGCAGCCCGCTGGACGGCGGGTTCGAGCGTTGCCTGGTGCGCTCGGCCGCCCCCTTGCAGGCTGCGGGCGGGGTGCAGATTCAAGCGGTCAATTTGGAGGACTTGTTCATGGAACTGACGCGATGAACAACAGCCTGCTGGCACATCGGCAAATCTTGTTGACGCCGTTTCGGCGCAGCAGCGATACCTCGCCCTTGATGTGGCTCGGCCTGGCGGCCCTGCTGGTGCTGGCCATCGCGCCGACGCTGCTGGCATGGCGCTACGAGTCGGTGGCGGTGGCCAAAGGCTTTGCGGCCGGCACGCTCACCTTTGCGCTGGAGCTGCTGTGGTTGATCGCCCTGAGCAGCGCGCAACGTCAGAACCACCCCAATGCCGCCCGCCTGGTGCCTGGCCATGTGCAGCGTCTGCGCGAAAGCGTGGTGGCCGTCTACCTGGTCGTCGCGCTGACCACCGCTGCGGCGCTGGGCCTGGTGTTCGGCCATCCGCTGGCCTGGGGGCTGGCAGCCGGGGTGTTGATGCTGCTGATGGCGATCATGTTGCAAAACCCCTGGCTGTGGGCGGTCTGGTGGGTGGTGCCCGCCCGGGCCGGCAAGTGGAGAACGACAGCGCCGTGGCAGGCGCTGCGCGAGCTGGCCCTCAGTAACTACGAAACACAGCCGCTGGCGCTGGCTGCGGTCGGTCTGCTGCTGTTGCCCTGGCTGGCCAGCCGCTTTGTGAACGATGGCGGCGCCGCGCATGCGGAAAAATTCAAGCGCAACGAACAGCGGCGGCGCGCCTCGCAACTCGCGCGGCTGGGCCAGACCAATCTGCGCGACCAGGGCAGCGTCGCGCAGTTTGTCGGTGAAGCGTTTTTGCTCCTCTACCGCCGCTGGATGCAGCATTTGATCGCCACCGCCCGGCCTACCGCACGCAGCGTGCTGGCCCGCGCCGAGCTGGCCTGCGGGGTCAATGCCCATTGGGCGACCCATCTCGGCAGCACCCTGGTGTTCGCCGGCATTGCCGCGCTGACCTGGGCCGTCGCCCAGTTCGGCTACGGCGTGCAAGTCCAGCAATTCATCAACCAAGGTGGTTACGGCATGGCCATCGGCATCACCATCGCTGCTGTCCTGCCGGCAATGTCGGTGCGCAGCGCGCTCTACAGCACACGGCGCGAGCAGGCACTGCTGATGTTGCTGCCCGGCATGCCACGCGGCGCGGCGCTGAACCAGCGGCTGGCACGGCGGCAGATGCTGCACTTTGTGCTGAGCTGGGCCGCCGCAGCCCTGTTGCTGCGGCTGCTGTTGGACGACAGCGATGCAGCCAAAGCGGTACACGGCTTTGTCGTGGGCGCGCTGCCCATCGGGCTGTTGCTGTGGCGCGATTGGTCGCGTCTGCCGCCGCCCAACGCCACCACGGCATCGCTCGACCTGCTGGCGGTCGTGCTGACAGCCTGCTTGGCAGGCGCGGCGACGCGCTGGCTGCATTGGTCACCCGACCTGCTGCTCGTCGCCGTGGCCCTGGCCACCCTGGCGGTGGGCGCGTGGCGCTGGCAGCGCCTGGCCACTTTCCCGCAAGCCTTTCCGGTCAGCCGCAGCGCATGAAGGAAACCCTTCGAAACTGCTGGCCCGCTGCCGCCATCTGGTTGGCGGCCGGAGTGCTGCTGGCCCTGCTCGATGGCCGGGTCGATCTGGGCAATCTGGCGATGCTGCTGGTGCTGGCCTCGGTGCTGGCGAGCCTGTGGCTGCCGATGGGGGTGGCGGCCGGGGCCAGCTTGGCGGCCGTGCTGGCCTTCAACTGGGCGCTGGTGCCCCCGCGCCGCAGCTTTGCCATCGCCAATCTGGAGCATCACGCGCCCCTGCTGCTGACCCTGCTGGCGTTGAGCTGGATCAGCGCCGGCCTGATGGCCCGACTGCGCAGCCAGGCCGACGCCGCACAGCGCCACGCGGCGGCAGCCGACCAGCTGCGCGCCTTTGGCGAGACCCTGCGCGACGCCGCCGAGCCGCGCGACCAGGCCGAAGCGCTGCGCATCGCCTTGCAACAGCTGGTGCCGGCTGCGCCGGTGCAAATACTGCTGCTGAACGATCAACTGCCCCCCACCGACGACCCTGCCGCAGCCCTGCTGCTGGGCACGCCCGACGCCGACCAGCACACCGGCCTGTGGCAAAGCCTGCGTCGCTCCATCGCCTTCGGCCCGGGCACGCAGCGGCATGAAGAGCTGCCCGCCTGGTATTTGCCGCTGCGAGGGCGGCATGCGAGCTGGGGGGCAGCCTTGATCGAGCTGGGGCCGCAGGCCGGTGCAGATCCCAAAGACCCAGCCCTGCGCATCCAGGCCCAATCCCTGTGCGACCAGATGGGCGTGGCGCTGGAGCGCAATGCCGCCGCCCGCGCAGCGCAGCGTGCCGTCGATGCCGCCGAGGCGCAGGGCGTTCGCAATGCCTTGCTGGCCGCCATCGCGCACGACTACCGCACGCCGCTGGCCACCATCCTTGGCGCTGCCTCGGCCCTGCAGCAGCAGGACGACAAACTCAGCCCTGCCCAGCGGCTCAAGCTGGCGGCCACCATTGAAGGCGAGACACGGGGCTTGAGCCGGATGACCGACAACACCTTGCAGATCGCGCGCCTGGACGCACTGGGCGTGATGTTGCGGATGGATTGGGAATCGGCCGAAGAGATGGTTGGCGCCGCCCTGCGGCGCGCCCGTTCGCGCGACCCCGGCGCAAAAGTCAAGGCGCGGGTCGAACCCGAGCTGCCCCTGCTGCGCTGCGACGCCGTGCTGATGGCCCAGCTGCTCGACAACCTGATCGACAACGCCATGAAGTACGGGGGTGACGAGCCGGTAGAAATCCGCGTCAAGCGTGAAGGTGACTGGATCAACTTGGCCGTGCGCGACCGCGGGCCGGGCGTCACGCCCGCCTGGCGCGAGCGAATCTTCGAGGCATTTCAGCGCGGCGCGTCCGCCGCCGAGCAGCCACGCGGCGCCGGCATCGGCCTGGCCGCCTGCCGCGCGATTGCCCAAGCCCACGGTGGCACGATGCGCCTGCGCGCACGCAGCCACGGCGGTGCCAGTTTTGAGTGCCTGTTGCCCGTCCAAGAGGTGCCCGCATGACGGTGTTGAATGTGCTGCTGGTCGAAGACGACAAGGAACTGCGCGC
>JBBQKT010000303.1:0-4379 GCA_038327205.1 Burkholderiales bacterium
GGCCGAGGCGCGCGATGTGCGGCTCATCATGATCGACCCGAAGATGCTGGAAATGAGCGTCTACGAGGGCATCCCGCATTTGCTGGCCCCCGTCGTGACCGACATGAAGCAGGCCTCCAACGCGCTGAACTGGTGCGTCAACGAAATGGAGCGCCGCTACAAGCTGATGAGCAAGCAGGGCGTGCGTAATTTGGCTGGCTTCAACAAGAAGATAGATGAGGCAGCCGAGCGCGGCGAATCGATTGGCAACCCCTTCAGCCTGACTCCCGAAGCGCCCGAGCCGCTCGAGCGCCTGCCCTTCATCGTGGTCGTGATCGATGAGCTGGCCGACTTGATGATGGTGGTGGGCAAAAAGATCGAGGAGCTGATTGCCCGGCTGGCGCAAAAGGCACGTGCCGCCGGCATCCATTTGATTCTGGCCACGCAGCGGCCCTCGGTGGACGTGATCACCGGGCTGATCAAGGCGAACATCCCGACGCGATTGAGCTTCCAGGTCAGCTCCAAGATCGACAGCCGCACCATCCTCGACCAGATGGGGGCGGAGGCGCTGTTGGGCATGGGCGACATGCTTTACATGCCCTCGGGCACGGGGCTGCCGATCCGCGTGCACGGGGCCTTTGTCAGCGACGAAGAGGTCCACCGCGTTGTGGAGTATCTGAAGTCGCAGGGCGAGCCGAATTACATCGAGGGCATTCTGGAAGGCGGGGTGCTCGACACCGAGACTGGTGAGGCCCCAGCGCCGGGCGAGTCGGCCGGTGAGGCCGACCCGATGTACGACCAGGCGGTGGCGGTGGTCTTGCAGCACCGGCGTGCGTCGATCAGTTTGGTGCAACGGCATTTGCGCATCGGCTACAACCGGGCCGCGCGGCTGCTGGAGCAGATGGAGAAGTCAGGGCTGGTGTCCAGCATGGCAACGAATGGCAACCGGGACTTGATCGTCCCGAAGAGAGATGACGGATGAAGCGCTTTTTGATGGTGATGGCGGTGGTGACGGGCATGGTGGGCGGTGCGGCGCAGGCCGACGCAGTCGATGCGCTGAGGGCCTTTGTGCACGATGTCAAAAGCGGCAGCGCCAAGTTCAGCCAGACGGTCAATTCGCCCGATGGCAAGCGGACGAAAGTGTCGTCCGGCACGTTTGAGTTTCAACGCCCGAACCAGTTCCGCTTTGCCTATCTCAAGCCCTTTGAGCAGTTGATTGTTGGCGACGGCCAAAAGGTCTGGATCTTTGATCCTGACCTGAACCAGGCCAGCTCACGCAAGATGACGGCGGCGCTCGGCAGCACGCCCGCCGCCTTGTTGGCCGGCGGCAATCTGGAGCGCGATTTCAGCTTGAAGGCGCTGGCCTCCGAAGGTGGGCTCGATTGGGTGCAGGCGGCGCCGAAGCAGACCGAGGGCTCGACTTTCCAGTCGCTGAAGATCGGCTTCAAAGGCAAGGAGCTGGCTGCGCTCGACATCGTCGACGGCTTTGGCCAACGCTCCAAACTCGACTTCAGCGCCGTCGTCAGCAATCCGAGCCTGGCGGCCGACCGCTTTCGCTTTGTGCTGCCGGCCGGGGCGGATTTGATCGAGCAATGATGGATTCCCTGTTCCCTGAGGCGGAACTTCCGCGTCAGGCCACGGCGACCCATCAACCCCTGGCCGAACGATTGCGGCCCACCACGTTGGACGAGGTGATCGGCCAGCGCCAGTTGCTGGGCCCCGGCATGCCGCTGCGCGCTGCGTTTGAATCCGGCCGCCTGCATTCGATGATTCTCTGGGGCCCTCCGGGTGTGGGAAAGACCACCTTGGCACGCTTGATGGCGCTGGCCTTCGATGCCCAGTTCATCACCATCTCGGCGGTGCTGGGCGGGGTGAAGGACATTCGCGAGGCGGTGGAGCGGGCGCAGAGTGTGGCGGCCCAGGGGCGCCGCACCGTGATTTTTGTGGACGAGGTACACCGCTTCAACAAGGGTCAGCAGGACGCTTTCTTGCCCCATGTTGAATCGGGCCTGTTCACCTTCATCGGCGCGACGACGGAGAACCCGTCCTTCGAGGTCAACTCGGCCCTGCTGTCGCGGGCCACGGTCCATGTGCTGAAGTCGCTGGACGAGGCCGATTTGCTGGCTCTGGTGGAACGCGCTTCGCAAACGCTGCAAAGCCCGCCGTTCACTGCCGCAGCCGCCAAGCGACTCGCGGCTTATGCCGATGGTGATGCGCGTCGCCTGCTGAATGCGGTCGAGTCCGCTGCCTCGCTGGCGCCCAAAACGGCCACCGAGATCGACGAGGCTGCGCTGGAACGCGCGCTCGGCGAGCAACTGCGCCGCTACGACAAGGGCGGCGAGCAGTTCTATGACGTGATCTCGGCCTTGCACAAATCGGTGCGCGGTTCCGACCCCGATGCGGCCCTGTATTGGCTGGTGCGGATGCTGGATGGCGGCGTTGATGCCCGCTACATCACCCGCCGCCTGATTCGCATGGCCAGCGAGGACATTGGCCTGGCCGATCCGCGGGCCCTGCGCATCACCCTGGACGCGGCCGAAACCTATGAGCGGCTGGGCTCGCCCGAGGGCGAATTGACCTTGGCGCAGGCGGTGGTCTACCTGGCCATCGCGCCCAAGTCGAACGCCGTCTACAGCGCCTACAAGGCGGTGCGCGCCCTGGTCAAGACCGATGCCACCCGGCCGGTGCCGATGCACCTGCGCAATGCACCGACGAAGCTGATGACCGAGCTGGGCTATGGGCGTGAATACCGCTATGCGCACGATGAGCCGGGCGGCTTTGCCCCGGGCGAGGTCTATCTGCCCGAGGGGCTGGAGGACCAGCGTTTTTACGAGCCGGTGCCGCGTGGGCTGGAGTTGCGCATTGGCGAACGGCTGACGGAGTTGCGGCGGCTCAACGACGAGGCGCCTGGCGCCTGATTGCGGCGGGCGTGGCTTGATGCAACGACTCGTCCTGCTGCTGCGGCAGTCCTTCATGATCTTGGCTGCGTTGTTGTTCAGCGCCGACGCCTGCGCAGCGCCCGACGGCCCGACCCTGGCGCGCATCCGAGAGACGGGTGTGATCGTGATGGGTTACCGGCCGGCCTCGCTGCCGTTCTCGTACCTGGATGCCCAGCTCAAGCCGGTCGGCTACTCGGTCGAGCTGTGCGAGCGCGTGATCACCGCGCTGCGCAGCAAGCTGCAAATGCCCGATCTTGAAGTGCAGGGTGTCGCAGTCGGCTCTGCCACCCGCCTGCCACTGATCGCCAACGGCACGCTCGACCTCGAATGTGGCATCACCACCAACACCGCCGAGCGAGCGCGCAGCCAAGCGTTTTCGGTGACCATCTTTGTGGCGGAGACGAGGCTGATGACACGGGGCGGCGAGCGCACGCAAAGCCTGGCTGACCTGCGCGGCAAGACGGTCGCGTCCACCATCGGCACGACCAGCATCCAGCATTTGCACAAGGTCAACGAGCAGCAGGGCCTGGGCATCCGCATCCTCGGTGGCCTCGATGATCCCGAGGCCTTCCAACTGCTGCGCAGCGGCCGGGCGGTCGCTTTTCTGATGGACGATGTGCTGCAGCGCAGCCTGCTCGCGCAGGCCGGCACCGAGCGTGCCGACTTCGTGATCTCGGACCGTGCGCTGACCGTCGAGCCCTATGCGATTGGCCTGAACCACGACGACCCGGCATTCAAGGCCTTCGTTGATGAGGTGCTGATCGGCCTCTACCGCAGCGGTGAAATCAATGCCATCTACCGGCGCTGGTTTGAGTCACCGCTGCCGCCCTCGGGCATCAATCTGCGCCTGCCGATGAGCGCGGCCTTCAAGCGCGTGGTCGCCAAGCCGACCGATACGCCGGATCCCGAACACTACCGCTGAACGACCTGGGCTGTTCGGTGCCCCGCAGGCCACCAAGATCGAGGCTCTTTTACCTCGTGTTACTGCTTAACCGCGATGCTGCGCCGCGTCCTACGACCCGCGCACCTACAGGCTGACGCTTGGCCTGAGGGCAGAGGCGGAGACTTGCTTTATCGCAGCGCAGCGCCGCCGGCGACGAGGCTGATCTCGATATCCGCTCTGCGTTGCGCACTCTCTGAACAACAAGCTAGGAGAACACCATGACCAAGCCATCGACACCAAGTATTCATTCCGACGGTTGGTGGGATCACATGCCGCCAGGCCACGATCTCAACATCATCATGAACGCTGCGGAACTGCCTTCGTCGAGTGATGGAAGCATGTCGCGGCCGGCCCGCCGCATCAAGCGCAGCCATGCGAAAGCCTGGATCCTGCTGGCCGCCGCGTGCGCCACTGGCGGTGCCTTGGCCATGGCTGCGGTGCGTGACCCGCAAAGCCTGCGCGAGCATCTTGACTCCGCACTGGCCGAAGTGAAGAACCTGACCGGCTCTTCGTCCACC
>JBBQKT010000304.1:0-4355 GCA_038327205.1 Burkholderiales bacterium
AGGTCCTCCCTTCGATCGGACACGGAACAAGCCTTCGGTCTCAGTGAGACCGAATCATTGCAGGTCCTCCCTTCGATCGGACACGGAACAAGCCTTCGGTCTCAGTGAGACCGAATCATTGTTCCGTAAGCCTGATCGCTCAGGATTTCAAGCAGCATTGCGTGCGGCACGCGGCCGTCGATGATGTGGACGGCATTGACCCCGCTCTTGGCGGCGTCCAGCGCCGAGGCGATCTTGGGGAGCATGCCGCCGGACAGGGTACCGTCGGCGAACAGGGCGTCGATTTCGCGGGCGCTGAGGTCGGTCAGCAGATTGCCGGCCTTGTCCAACACGCCCGGCGTGTTGGTCAACAACACCAGCTTTTCGGCCTTCAACACGGTCGCCAATTTGCCGGCCACCACGTCGGCATTGATGTTGTAGCTCTCGTTGTTTTCACCAAAACCGATAGGGCTGATGACCGGGATAAATTGGTCGTCTTGCAGAGCCTTCACGACGCTGGGGTCGATGGCCACGATGTCGCCCACTTGGCCCACATCGTGTTCTTTGCTAGGGTCGTGCTGATCGAGCAGCTTGAGCTTGCGGGCGCGGATCATGCCGCCGTCACGTCCAGTCAGGCCCACAGCCTTGCCGCCGGCCACATTGATCAACCCAACGATGTCCTGCTGCACCTGGCCAGCCAGCACCCATTCGACGACCTCCATCGTTTCTTCATCGGTGACACGCATGCCCTGGATGAATTGACCTTTCTTGCCCAGCCGGGTCAAAGCGCCCTCGATCTGCGGCCCGCCGCCATGCACCACCACCGGGTTCAGGCCCACCAGCTTGAGCAGCACCACGTCCTCGGCAAAGTCTTGCTGCAGGGCCGGGTCGGTCATGGCGTTGCCGCCGTATTTGATGACGATGGTCTTGCCGTGGAATTTGCGGATGTAGGGCAAGGCCTGCGAGAGGATCTCGGCCTTGTCACGCGGGGAGATGTGGGAGACATCGGCGATGTTCGATTCGGTGCTCATGGCTTGGGCAGGCTTTGATGAAGTGGTGGCCAAATGATTGTAGGCAGGGACAATGGGTGCGATGCAGGTCAAGTCCTATCTCAGACTCTCCATCACCGTCGCCCTCGTCACCATCGGGCTGAAGACCGCCGCCTGGTGGTGGACCGATTCGGTCGGCGAGCACCGCTCGGTAGCGCTGGAGGCCGATGCCCGCCACCTCTACACCGATGTCAGGATCTCGGTGGGTGTGGTGGCCGGGCTGCGCGCCAGTATTCAACTACTGCGGACCGACCACGAAGCGGCCCAGGTGAACCATTGATTGCCCTGCTGCAACGGGTTCTTCGGGCTGAAGTGGCGGTGGCGGGCAGCGTCATTGGCACCATCGGTCAAGGCCTGCTGATGCTGGTCTGTGCCGAGCCCCAGGACACCGAAGCCAGCGCCGACAAGTTGCTCGCCAAGGTGCTGAAGCTGCGCATCTTCAGCGATCCGGCGGGCAAGATGAATCTGAGCCTGCAAGACGTGGCCGGCGGCCTGTTGATCGTGTCGCAGTTCACCCTGGCGGCGGACGTCAGCGGCGGCAACCGGCCGAGCTTTACCGGCGCAGCGGGCGCAGCGCAGGGCCGCGCCCTTTACGACCACCTGCTCCGCCAAGCCCGCACGCTGCACGCCGAGGTAGCCGGCGGCGAGTTCGGCGCAGACATGCAGGTCAGCTTGGTGAACGACGGGCCGGTGACGATCCCGTTGCGAGTCAGTTAGCCGCTTGCGCGGGATCAGTCGGCGTATTGACCCGACGCCTTGATCACGGCACCCCATTTGCCGATTTCGGCCTCGACAAACTTCTTGTGCTCAGGCCCGTTGACACGGGCGTCGGCAATGATGACCGCGCCGAGCGCTTCCTGGCGCTTGATGAAGTCAGGGTCGGCCAGGGCGAGCTTGAGTGCAGCGTTGATCTTCACGACTGCTGCTTTGGGCGTGCCCTTGGGCGCGTAAAGGCCGTGCCACACGGCCACTGAGACACCCTTCAAACCGGCTTCGTCCAGGGTCGGCAACTGGCTCAGCTTGGGCCCCGCCAGACGCTTGACGCTGGTGACCGCATAGGCCTTGACTTTGCCACCTTCAATTTGCGAGGTGGTGTTGGTGGTCTGGTCACACATCAGATCGACCTGACCGCCGAGCAGGTCGGTCATGGCCGGGCCCGTACCCTTGTAAGGCACGGTGGTCATCTCGATCTTCAACGCGCTTTGGAACAGCAGGCCGCACAGGTGCGACGCGGCGCCCAGGCCCGCGTTGGCCAGGTTGACCTTGTCTTTGTTGGCATTCAGCCACTGGGTCAACTCGGCAAAGTTATTGGCCGGCAAGGTGGGGCGGCCGATGATGGTCATCGGCACCTCGTTGACCATGCCCAAGTATTCAAAATCTTCGAGCGTCTTGTACTGCATCGTCCGGTACAGGGCCGGCGAGGTGGCCATGCCGATGTGGTGCAACAGCAGGGTGTAGCCGTCCGGTGCCGCCTTGGCCACCTTGGTGGCACCGAGCGTGCCGCCCGCACCGCCGATGTTCTCGATCACCACGTTGCCACCCAGGGGCTTGCGCAGCGCCTCGGCCAAGTCTCTTGCGACCTTGTCGGTCGGTCCGCCGGCCGAAAAAGGCACGACCAAAGTCACCACCCGTTCGGGGTATTCGGCCCTTGCAGCGCCGCTGCCCAGCAAGGTGGCGGCCAGCGCGATGCCGGTCATTGCAAGAGAAGAGAAGTGTTTCATCGTCATGGCTTCCAGGTCAGGTTGGCAATTCAAATGGGTCTCAGGTCTTCGATCACCCGCCCGTCATTGGGCAGACTGCCCGGCGCGAGCAACTCGACCTCGCCGCGCAATTTGGTGACTTGGCGCACAGCATCGGCCACGCGCTCGGCCAAGCCTACTGGGGTTTGCGCCACTTCGAGTTTCAAGGTCATTCGGTCATTCGCCATCTCGCCCGCCACCACCAGCCGCGCGCGGCCGGCCTCGGGAAAGCGCCGCACGATCTCGGCAACTTGGCCCGCATGGACGAACATGCCACGCACCTTGGCGGATTGGTCGGCACGGCCGAGCCAGCCCCTGATACGAGCGTTGGTGCGACCCGTCGGGCAGGTGCCGGGCAGGATGGCCGACAGGTCGCCGGTGCCAAAGCGGATCAGCGGGTAGCCGGTAGTGAACGGCGTGACGACCAGCTCACCGACCTCGCCTTCGGCCACCGGGTCGCCGGTGCCGGGGCGGACGATCTCGACGATCACGTCCTCGGCCAGCACCAGGCCTTCGCGGGCCGACGTCTCATAGGCGATCAGGCCGATGTCGGCGGTGGCATAGCACTGATAACCCGCCACGCCGCGCTCGACCAGCCAGTCGCGCAGGGCGGGTGGAAAGGCCTCGCCGCTGACCAGGGCCTTGGTGAGCGAGGGCAAGGCGATGCCGGCTTCCGCCGCCTTGTCGAGCAGGATCTTGAGGAAGCTGGGCGTGCCGACATAGCCCTGCGGCTGCAGTTCGCGCATCGCCTGCAATTGCAATTCGGTATTGCCAACGCCGCCGGGAAAGACGGTGCAGCCGAGTGCGTGGGCACCGCCCTCCATCATCGAGCCGGCGGGGGTCAGGTGGTAGCTGAAGCTGTTGTGCAGCAGGTCACCGGCGCGCATGCCGGCAGCGAACAGCGAGCGGGCGGTGCGCCAGTAGTCGGCGCCCTCACCTTCGGGCTCATAAATCGTACCGGGCGATTGATAGACCTTGCGGGCCTGGCTTTTGCGCAGCAGGCCGGTCCAGCCCAACGCCGAAAAGCCACCGAGCGGGTCCTTGGCGCGCTCGGCCTGCTGGCGTGCCAGCACATCGGTCTTGCGCGTCACCGGCAGGCGGGCCAGCGCTTCGCGGCTGGTGATCGTGGACGCATCAACACCGGCCAGCACATCGGCAAAAGCAGGCGCATGCGCCTGGGCATGGGCAATCTGGGCCGGTAGCGCAGCGAACAAAGCCAGCTCGCGCTCGGCCGGGTTGCGTGTTTCCAGCGCGTCGTAAAACTCGCTCATGCCAACCACCTCTTGCGCCGCTTGTAGCTCTTCACATCCTTGAAGCTCTTGCGATCGCCGCCGCCCATGCCGAGATAGAACTCCTTGACGTCCTCGTTCTCGCGCAGCGCTTTCGCCTCGCCGTCCATGACGACGCGGCCGTTCTCCAGGATGTAGCCATAGTCGGCATAGCGCAGCGCCATATTGGTGTTTTGCTCGGCCAGCAGAAAGGTCACGCCTTCGCGGGTGTTGAGGTCTTTGACGATCTCGAACACCTCTTCGACGATCTGCGGCGCCAGGCCCATCGACGGCTCATCGAGCAGCACCATCTTCGGATT
>JBBQKT010000305.1:0-4354 GCA_038327205.1 Burkholderiales bacterium
TCTTGAATGCTTAACAACATAAATGCCCTAGTCAGTTGGGGACAGAGCTACGCGCTTCGCGCGGGCGGTCTGTCCCACAAATCATTCCAATCCCCGCAACTTCGGATCGAGCGCATCGCGCAGTGCATCGGTGAACAGCGCAAACGCCGTCACGAACACGGCCATGAAGCCGGTCACCGCCGCCAACTGCCACCAGTAACCAAGGATCAGCTCGCTCTGCGCTTCGGCCAGGATCGTGCCCCAGCTGACCTGATCGACACCGACGCCCAGACCCAGATAGCTCAGGATCACTTCGCTCTTGATGAAGCTCACCACATGCAGGCTCAATTGCACCAGGGCCACATGGGAGACGTTCGGCAGGATGTGCTTGAACATGCGCGACATCTTTGAGGCGCCAATCGCCTCGGCCGAGCGGACGTATTCACGCACCGAATGCTTGATGAACTCGGCCCGGATCAGGCGGTAGATGCCGGTCCAGCCGGTCAGCGCCAGGATCAACACCACCGACATCACGCCGCGATGAAAAATCGTCGCAAACGCGAAGATCAGCAAGATCGACGGGATGGCGGTGAAGACGTTGTAAACCCACTCCAGGAAGTCGCCCACCTTGCCGCCGAAAAAGCCCGACAGCGCGCCCAGCACGGTGCCGATCAGGGTGGCAGCCAGGGCAGCCAGCACGCCGACGATGATGGACACCTGCGCGCCCTTGGTCGCCTTGGCCAGCACATCGCGGCCCAGGCGGTCAGCGCCGAAAGGCAGGGTCTCGGCCTTGACCGTGTCGGCCGTCTTGAACTTGGCGGCCCGCTCGGCCCACTCCTTGTAGCGCGGGGCCAGCGGGTCGATGTCGGTCAAATCGACATTCGGGCCCTTGGGCGCAGCAATCGTGCCGGTGGCCTCGGGCGGCGACGGGCCCATGAAGGTCGGCGGGGCGTTCGGCACGCCCACCTCGTTCTGCCAATCTTCCGCCACCAGACCGGCGCTGGACAGGGCCACCAGGGCCAGGAACAGCGCGACGATGGCCATGCAGACCATGCCGACCTTGTCGGACTTCAGACGCCGCCAAGACGCCATCCAGACGCCTTCGGAACCCTGCGCCAGCTTCGGCGCCGTGCCACTCAAAACCGCGCTCACTTGAGCACCACCCGGGGGTCGACCAGCTTGTAGAGCAGGTCGGTGATCAGATTGACCAGCATCGTCAGAAACGCCAGATAGATGGAGAAGGCCTGGATCACCGGGTAGTCGCCCCGGTTCACCGCCAGCAGGATCTCGCGGCCAAGGCCGGGGATGGAGAAAAACACCTCAATCAGGAAGCTGCCGACAAACACACTCGGCAAGGCCACCGACACATTGGTCAGGATCGGGATCATCGCGTTGCGCAGCACATGCTTGAACAGCACGGTGTTCTCGGTCATGCCCTTGGCGCGCGCGGTGCGCACATAGTCGTGGCCAATCTCATCGAGAAAGAAGCTGCGGTACAGCCGGATCTGCGGCGCCATCGCCACCATCACCACCACCAAGATGGGCAGCGGCGCGTAGGTGGTCAGGTTGGTCCAGTGGTTGTCGGTCCAGCCCTGCACCGGGAACCAGCCGAGGCGAAAGGCGAACAGGTACTGCGCCAGGATCACATAGACCAGCAGCGAGATCGACACCGCCACCGTGCTCAAGATCATCACTGCCCGGTCGGTCAGGCTGCCGCGCACATAGGCCACGGCCAGCGCAAACGGGATGGCCAGCAACACTTCAAGGATCAGGATGGGCACGGTCACCGTCAAGGTGGCCGGCATCCGGCTGGCGAACAAGTTCGCCACCGATTCATTGGTCGCCCAGCTCTTGCCCCAATCGAAAGTGACGATCTGCTTGACGAAAATCCACAGCTGCTCGGCGACCGATTTGTTCAGGCCCAACTGCTCACGGATGGACTCGATCGTTTCGGGGCTGGCGTTGAGCCCGCCCAGGATGACAGCCGGGTCGCTGCCGAAGTATTTGAACAAGAAGAAAACCAGCAAGACCACGCCCAGCAGGGTGGGGATCATTTGCCATAGGCGTCGTATCAGGTAAGCCGCCATGAGCGCGGGCCTTTCATTCAAAACGAGGGCGTGAATTGAAAAACCCCGCTGGCTTGTGGCGGGCGGGGTTCCCATATGAAGCAGCGGCCAGTCTATGCGACGGTATTGGCCCGGCTTGTGCATGTTTGCCCTGAACCAACGCACGCTGCCGCCCGTCTAGACTTCGCGGATGACACATCTGGCCCTCAAATTCATTCTGAGCGCTGCATTGCTGGTGCTAAGCACGCTCAGCGCTGCCGAGCCCAAGACGCTGCGCTATGCCTTCCGCATTGCCGAAACCGGCTTCGATCCGGCGCAGATCTCCGATTCCTATTCGAAGGCCGTGGCGGCCGGCATTTTTGAAGCGCCCTTGCAGTTCGACTACCTGAGCCGGCCGTTCAAGCTGCGGCCGGGCACGACCACCGCCATGCCCGAGGTATCGGCCGACTTCAAGACGCTGACCTTCAAGATCAAGCCGGGCATTTACTTTGCCGACGACGCGGCGTTCAAGGGCAGCAAGCGGGAGCTGACGGCGGCCGACTATGTGTATTCGATCAAGCGCCATTACGACCCGCGCTGGAAGAGCCCGAATCTTTATCTGCTGGAGAACGCGCAGATCCTGGGCCTGTCCGAGTTGCGCAAGGAGGCGCTGAAAGCGAAGACGCCGTTCGACTATGGCCGCGCGGTCGAGGGCCTGAAGGCACTGGACCGCTACACCTTCCGCGTCATGCTGGGCGTTGGCGACCCGCGCTTCATCTACCAGTTTGCCGATTCCGGCTTTCTGGGCGCGGTGGCCCGCGAGGTGGTCGAGCTGTACGGCGACAAGATCATGGAGCATCCGGTCGGCACCAATGCCTGGAAGCTGGCCGAATGGCGGCGCAGCTCGCGCATCGTGCTCGACAAGAACCCGAACTACCGCGACGAGTTCTATGCCGAAACGCCACCACCCGACGCCGACCCGCAGCTGATTGCCGAGGCGGCCCGGCTGCAGGGCCGCAAGTTGCCGCTGATCGACCGGGTCGAGATCGCCATCATTGAAGAAAACCAGCCACGCTGGCTGAGCTTCCTGAATGCCGAGGCGGACATGATCGAGGAGGTGCCCAACGACTTTGCCAGCATCGCCATTCCGAACAACAAATTGGCGCCGAACCTGGCTAAAAAAGGCATCCGGATGGTGCGCTACCCGCGTGCCGACGTGAACATCTCCTACTTCAACATGAACGATGCGGTGGTGGGTGGCTACTCGGCCGACAAGGTGGCGCTGCGCCGTGCCATCAGCCTGGGTGTCGACATGGACAAGCAGGTGCGGCTGGCGCGGCGCGGCCAGGCGGTGATCGCCCAGGGCCCGATCGCGCCGGGCACCTTCGGCTTCGATCCGAGCTTCAAGACCGAGATGAGCGAGTACAGCCCGGCCCGGGCCCGAGCCCTGCTGGACATGTTCGGCTATGTCGACAAGGACGGCGACGGTTGGCGCGACCTGCCCGACGGCAGCCCGCTGACCTTGGAATACGCCACCCAGCCCGACGGCCAGAGCCGTCAGCTGGTGGAGCTGTGGCAAAAGGCGATGGATGCCATCAACATCCGCATCAAGTTCAAGATCGCCAAATGGCCGGAGAACCTCAAGTCCGCCAATGCGGCCAAGCTGATGATGTGGGGCGTGGGCTGGGTCGCCACCGCGCCGGACGGCGATACCTTCCTGGCCCTGGGCTCGGGCAAGGCCAAGGGTCAGGCGAACAAGTCGCGCTTTGACCTGCCGGCCTTCAACGTGCTTTACGACAAGCAAAAATCCCTGCCCGATGGCCCGGAGCGCTTGGCCGTGATGACCGAGGCGCAGAAGCTGATGGTCGCCTACATGCCCTACAAGATCGAGGTTCACCGCGTCTACACCGACCTGACCCAGCCCTGGGTGATCGGCTTCAACCGCAACATCTTTCTGCGTGATTTCTGGAAATATGTGGACATCGACAGCGACGCCTTGAACAAGCAAAAAGACCAATGACGAACCCATTTCGCGCCGCTGCGGCGGTGCTGGCTTTGCTCGTGTCGTTCAGCAGCAGCGCCGCCGAACCCCAGGCAGCACCCAAGGTCTTGCGCTACTCCTTTCGCGTCGCCGAAACCGGCTTCGACCCGGCCAAGGTCAGCGACCTGTACTCGCGCATCATCACCGCCCACATCTTTGAGGGCCTGTACGCCTATGACCACTTGGCGCAGCCGGCCAAGATGATCCCGCAGGTTGCCGCGGCGATGCCCGAAATTGCCGATGACTTCAGGACCTGGACCATCCGCATCAAGCCCGGCATCTTCTTTGC
>JBBQKT010000306.1:0-4336 GCA_038327205.1 Burkholderiales bacterium
CACGACCATCAGCACCGCGCCGAGGATGGGCCCGAAGAAGAAGGTGGCGCCGCCCAGGAAGGTGAACAGCAGATAGGCACCGGAGCGTGCAGCGCCCACAACTTCGGCCGTCACAATCTCAAAATTCAGTGCACCCAAGCCCCCCGCCACGCCCGCAAAGAAGCCGGAGATGATGAAGGCCATGTAGCGCACCCACTGCGTGTCGTAACCGATGAAGGCGACTCGCTCGGGGTTATCGCGCACCGCATTGAGCATGCGACCCAACGGCGTGCGGGTCAGCGCAAACATCGCGGCGGTGCTGATGAAGCAGTAGACGGCGATCAGGTAATAGACCTGGATCTGCGGGCCGAAGCTCAAAAAGCCCATGAACGGCTTGCCGATCACCCGGTTGCTGGAAACACCGCCCTCACCGCCGAAAAACTCCGGAATCATCAAGGACATCGACCAGATCAGTTCACCGAGACCCAGCGTGATCATCGCGAACGGCGTGCCGGCCTTTTTGGTGGACACATAGCCAAACAGCGCCGCCACGCCCATGCCGGCCGCACCGCCCACCAAAGGGATCAGACTGACCGGGATATTCCAGGCCCCGCTGACGGCCAAGTTCAAGGTGTGGATCGCCAGGAAGGCACCCAAGCCGCTGTAGACCGCGTGGCCGAAGCTGAGCATGCCGCCCTGGCCGAGCAGGATGTTGTAGGCCAGACAGGCAATGATGCCGATGCCGATCTGGGTCAACATCGTCTGCGAGAAACTGCTGGTCCATAGCAGCGGCGCAACGATCAGGGCCAAGGCGTACAGACCCCAGACCAGCCAGCGGCCGACGTTATGGGGTTTGAAGTGGTAACTGTGGGTTTTGCTGTTGCTCATGGCGTCAGTCTTCCCGCGTGCCGAGCAGGCCCTTGGGCCGGAAGATCAGGATGAACACCATCAGCAGATAGGGCAGGATGGGCGCCACTTGCGCCATGGAAAGTTTCATGAAAGCGTAGCCAAAAGTCTCGGGCCCGACATTCAGGCCGAGATGGTTCAAGAAGGTCGCCACCGAGCCATCGATCGTCAGTGGCAGGGTCTGCAACAGACCGATCAGGATGGAACCGACAAACGCCCCCGCCAGCGAGCCCACCCCGCCCACCACCCCCACCACAAAGATGATGGAGCCGACGATGACCGCCATTGACGGCTCGGTGACAAAGGTGAAGCCGCCAATCACACCCGCCAGCGCGGCCAGTGCACAACCGCTGCCGAACACCAGCATCAGCACCGCCGGCACGTTGTGGCCCAGCGACTCGACCATTTCGGGGTGCGTCAAGGCCGCCTGGATGACCAGGCCAACACGGGTGCGCGTCAGCAGCAGCCACAGGGCCAGCAGCATCAACAACGCCACGCCCATCAGGAAGAAGCGAGTCAGCGGAAAGTTTGAGCAAGCCGCCGCGGCACACAGCTCGGCCGGCGCCCCACCCCACATCAGCGAAAGACCTTGCAAGGGGTGCTGGATGATGGTGAAGGCCGAACCCTGCAAGGACGGCGGCGGGGTGAACACCACGGCCGTGCGGCCCCAGATCAACTGGACCAATTCCAGGATCACATAGGAAGCACCAAAGGTGATCAGCAATTCGGCCACATGGCCGAACTTGTGCACACGGCGCAGAGCGAATCGTTCAAAACCCGCCCCAATGCCGCCCACCACGATGGGCGCCAGGACCAGCGCCGGCCAGAAGCCAATGACACCGACAAGGCTGTAGGCGACGTAAGCGCCGAGCATGTAGAAGCTGGCGTGCGCAAAGTTCAGCACACCCATCATGCTGAAGATCAGCGTGAGGCCCGAGCTGAGCATGAACAGCAGCAGGCCGGACGAGAGGCCATTCAGCAGGTTGATAAGGATTTGATCCACGGGGGTCTGCGCGCAAGAAAAGAAGGGACGCAGCTTTCGCTGCGTCCGGTGTTGCCAAGGACCGGGCTAAGCCCGGACAGTCAAGCTGTCAATCAGCCTGGGCGCTTCATCTGGCACGAGGTGGGCGTGCTCGACACATACGACTCAAACATCTTGACGGGAGCCAAGGTGTAGCCGGTGTTCTCCGGCGAGTACGGGTACTTGGCGTCGGCCTTTTGCCAGACCGAGATGAACAGCGGCTGTTGCAACTGATGGTCGGTCTTGCGCATCTCGATTTCGCCGTTGAAGCTCTTCACCTTCAACCCCTCCATGGCAGCCGCCACCTTGACCGGGTCGGTGGACTTCGCATTGGCCATCGCCTGACCGAGCACCTCGTAAATATGGATGACGCTGCCGGTGTAGAAGTCGTCCTTGAAACGGGCCTTGTATTCGTCCTGCCACTTCTGCATCTGACCACCCATGTTGTAGTGGTTGTATGAGACCTGGAAGACCTTGCCTGCGCCGTTTGAGCCCAGCGCTGTCGGTGTGCCGCTGACACCGGTGTAGTAGGTGAAGAACTTGCCGGTGTAACCCGACTCGTTGGCCGACTTGATCAGCAGCGCCAGGTCGGAACCCCAGTTACCGGTGATGACGGTGTCGGCGCCGCTGGCCTTGATCTTGGCGACGTAGGGTGCGAAGTCACGCACCTGGGCCAGGGGGTGCAGGTCTTCACCGACGATCTGCACATCGGGGCGCTTGCGGGCCAACAATTCCTTGGCGTACTTGGCAACTTGTTGGCCGTGAGAGTAATTCTGGTTCAGCAAGAACACCTTCTTGACGTCGGCTTGGTCCTTCATGAAAGTGGTCAGCGCCTCCATCTTCATCGTGGTGTCGGCGTCAAAGCGGAAGTGCCAGTAGCTGCACTTGCTGTTGGTCAGGTCGGGGTCGACCGCCGAATAGTTCAGGTAGACGACTTCCTTGCCGGGGTTGCGGTCGTTGTGCTTGCTGACAGCATCGGACATGGCCAGCGCGACGCTGGAGCCATTGCCCTGCATGACGTAGCGCACGCCCTGGTCGATGGCTGACTTCAGCGCGTTCAGGCTTTCGGCGGGGCTGAGCTTGTTGTCGATCGGGATGATTTCGAACTTCACGCCGGCCGGGTTGGTCTTGTTGAACTTCTCGGCGAAGAACTGGAAGCTCTTGACCTGGTTCTGGCCGACCGGGCCCATCAAGCCCGACAGTGCGTCGATATAGGCAAGTTTGACGGTTTCGCCCTTCTGGGCAAAAGCATTCGCGCCGCTGACGAGAATGGCCGCAGCCATGGCCGTCTTCAAAATCTTGTTGCTGAACATTGTTGTCTCCTGATGGTTTATGAAGCCGTGTCACGGTACTGGACGGCAGGTGTTGCGGCCTTGGGGACTTTCCCAGGGCTGTGTAAGCCAAACACAGTGATTACGTCGATCAAGCCGTCGGCAGCCGGTATCCCTTGAACTGCTCGCGCAGTTGGAGCTTCTTGAGCTTGCCGGTGGCGGTATGGGGCAGTTCGGTGACGAAGACCACGTCGTCTGGAATCTGCCACTTGGCGATACGGCCGTCAAAGAAGGCCAGCAGTTCGGCCGCGCTGACCGTGGCATCCGGCTTTTTGACGACCACCAAAAGCGGCCGCTCATCCCATTTCGGATGGGCACTGGCAATCACCGCCGCCTCGAACACGGCCGGGTGGGCCATCGCGATGTTCTCGAGATCGATCGAGCTGATCCACTCGCCGCCGGACTTGATGACGTCCTTGCTGCGGTCGGTGATCTGCATGAAGCCATCGGCGTCGATGGTGGCAACGTCGCCGGTCGGAAACCAGCCCGGCTCCCCGTCGACACTGACCAAGGGCGACTCGCTGTGGCCCAGGTACTTGTCGATCACCCAGTGACCGCGCACAACCAGGTTGCCCGCGCTCTTGGCATCCCAGGGCAGGGCAGCGCCGTCGTCGTCGATGACGGCCATATCGATGCCGTAAATCACCCGGCCCTGCTTCTCAAGCAGGCGCTGCTGCTGCTCATGCGGCAGCAGCAGCTGCTTGGACGTGAGCTTGGACAGGGTGCCCAGCGGCGACAACTCGGTCATGCCCCAGGCGTGAATCACTTCGACGCCAAAGTCTTCTTGCAAGGTCTTCATCATGGCGGGCGGGCAGGCCGAGCCGCCGATCACCGTGCGCTTGAAGCTGCTGAACTTGAGCCCGTTGGTCTTCATGTAAGTCAGCAGGCCCAGCCAGACGGTGGGCACGCCAGCGCTGAAGGTGACCTGCTCACCCTCGAACAACTCAAACAGCGATTTGCCGTCCATGTGCGGGCCGGGCATCACCAGCTTGGCCCCCACCATGGCGGCGCTGTACGGAATGCCCCAGGCATTGACGTGGAACATCGGCACGACCGGCAAGATCACATCGCGCGCCGAGCAGTCCATCGCGTCGGGCAG
>JBBQKT010000307.1:0-4309 GCA_038327205.1 Burkholderiales bacterium
GTCCACGTTCAACTCCATCTTGTCGCAGTAGTCGTAGACGTCCTCGAACAGGGGGTCGAACTCGTTCACCGCGTCGATCGAATAGGCCTGCCGGCCCGTCTCGGCCCGGCCGCTGCGGCCGATCGGCGGCTTCAGCGGCACGTCGGGGTCGGTGTTGCGGGCCACCAAGTAGAACTCCAACTCGGGGGCCACCACCGGGTCCCAGCCCTCGTCGGCAAACAGCCCGCAGACCCGACGCAGCACCGAGCGCGGCGCGAAGGGCACGAGCTGGCCGTCGCGGTCATAGCAGTCGTGGATGATCTGCGCCGTCGGGTCGGTGGCCCAGGGCACCAGCCGCGCGGTGGTCGGGTCGGCGCGCAGGTGCATGTCCTTGTCGTTCGGGCTGATGACGTCGTAGTAAGGCCCTTCTTCAGGGAACTCGCCGGTCACGCCCATGGCGACCACCGCCTCGGGCAGCCGCATGCCGCGGTCCTCGGTGAATTTTTCGCGCGGCAATATCTTGCCCCGCGCCACACCGGTCAGATCGGGCACCAGGCACTCGATCTCGGTGACGCGGTGCTGCGTCAACCACTGCTCCAGCTCGCTGAAGGTTGTGAAATTTTGTCGAACCACCATGGGTGCACCTCATCTGTTGGGAGTTGGGACTTGCGATGGAGCGCGGCACTACGTCTCCGGGTCACGCCCTTGGTAATCGACACAGGCCCGGCCAAAGGCCTGAAACAGTGCCGTTGAGACGGTGTTGCTGGCGGCCAGCCATTCGGGATGCCACTGCACGCTGAGGCTGAAGCCTTGGGCATCGTCTGGGCTGAAGGCTTCAACGAGACCGTCTGGCCCGACGGCCTCGACGCGCAGGCCGGGGGCGAGGCTGTTGACGCCCTGGCCGTGCAAAGAATTGACCTCGAAACTGATGTCGCCCAGCAGCACTTCCAGCAGTCCGCCCGGTTGCACCTGAACCGAATGTGCGGCCGCGTACTGCACTTCGGGTGGCTGCCCCGCAGGCGCGCGGTGGTCCCGCAGACCGGGTTGCTCTTGCACGGCCTGGTGAAGCGAGCCGCCCAAGGCCACGTTCACCTCCTGAAAGCCCCGGCAGATGGCAAACAGCGGCAGCCCCAGTGCGAGGGCCTTGGGGATCAGGGGCAGGGTCCAGTCGTCGCGCGCTACATCCAGAGGGAGCGATTCGTCATGCACCGTTTCGCCGAAATGACTGGGGTGGACATTGCTTTGCGAGCCGGTCAGCAGCACGCCGTGGGCGATGCTCAGCAGGGCATCCAGCTCGTTCGCCGTCACCGGCGGCACCACCAGGGGGATGCAACCGGCCAGCCGAACGGCTTCGATGTACTTTTGCCCCGCCATGTGGAAGGGGTGTTCGCCCATCATGCGGTTGCAGGCGGGCACCAGGACGAAGGGTTTTAGTTTGCTCGGCTTGGGCATAGAAAAGGGCCAACGACAGTTGGATCATCATGCACCGAATTTCAGGCCGCTCGGCGCAAAGCCCCCCGCAAGGTGTCGATGATCTGGTCGATTTGCCCGCGTTCGATGATCAGCGGTGGCGAAAGCGCCACGGTGTCGCCGGTCGTGCGCACCAGCACCCCCTTGTCCCAGCAATCGAGGAAGACGTTGAATGCCCGCTTGGCCGGCTCACCCGGCAGCGGTGCCAACTCGACGCCACCCACCAGGCCGATATTGCGGATGTCGATCACATTCGGTTCGCCCTTGAGCGAATGCAAGCACTCGGCAAAATAGCTCTGCATCTCGGTCGCCCGGGTCAGCAGGCCCTCCTCGGCATAGGTGTCGAGCGTGCCCAGGGCCGCCGCGCAGGCCAGCGGGTGGGCCGAGTAGGTGTAGCCATGGAAGAACTCGATCAGATGCTCCGGGCCGTTCATGAAGGCATCGTGGATGTGGGTCTTGGCATATACCGCGCCCATCGGCACGCAGCCATTGGTGATGCCCTTGGCGACCACCATCAGGTCGGGCGTCACATTGAAGGTCTGGGCGGCAAAGGGGTTGCCGGTGCGGCCGAAACCAGTGATGACCTCGTCGAAGATCAGCAAGATGCCGTGCTTATCGCAGATCTCGCGCAGGCGCTGTAAATAGCCGACCGGCGGGATCAGCACGCCCGTCGATCCGGCGACCGGCTCGACGATCACGGCCGCGATGGTTGAGGCATCGTGCAGCGCGACCATCCGTTCCAGGTCTTCAGCCAGCTCAACGCCATGGGCCGGCTGACCCACGCTGAAGGCATTGCGCGCTGGGTCGTGCGTGTGGCGCAGGTGGTCGACACCGCTGAGCAGGGTGCCGAACATCTTGCGGTTGGTGACGATGCCGCCCACCGAGATGCCGCCGAAGTTGACGCCGTGGTAGCCACGCTCGCGGCCGATCAAGCGGGTGCGGGCACCCTCGCCGCGCACGCGGTGGTAGGCGAGGGCCATCTTCAGTGCCGTCTCCACCGATTCGGAGCCGGAGTTGGTGAAAAACACCTTGTCGAGCCCTGCCGGAGCCAGTTTGGCCAAGCGCTCGGCCAGCTCGAAGGCCTTTGGGTGGGCCATTTGGAACGGCGGGGCGAAGTCAAGCTGGTCGGCCTGTTGCTGAATCGCTTTGACGATCTTCGGACGGCGGTGGCCGGCGTTAACGCACCACAGGCCGGCAATGCCGTCGAGGATCTGGCGGCCCTTGTCGTCGGTGAAATACATGCCGTCGGCGGCGACCAGCATCCGCGGATTCTTCTTGAACTGGCGGTTCGAGGTGAACGGCATCCAATAAGCGTCGGTCTTCGCATCTGTCTTCGCGTCGGTCTTGGCTTCGTTCATGCCCTCGGTCTTAGCAACGGTATGGGCAACGGTATGGGCAACGGTGTGGGAGGCAGTCTGTGTTTCGGGGGGCGTAGCAATGGTCATGGCGGACTCCTTGGAATGAGCTCAAGTCTAGACATTTGGGCACGCAATATGCATGCGTTGTCGCACCGCGTTAACCCGCGCTTTCGCACGTTCGTGCGAACATGCCTGCTACGAATCGCACAAAACACCAACTATGGCTTCCACCATGCAACTCGATGCGATTGACCGCGCCATCCTCAATGCGCTGCAAGCCGATGGCAAGCTGACGAATGTGGAGCTGGCGCGGGCCGTGCATTTGTCACCTTCGGCCTGTTTGCGCCGGGTCAAGCTGTTGGAAGACGCCGGGGTGATTGCCCAATATGTCGCCCTGCTCAACCCCAAGGCCATTGGCAAGCCGGGCATCAGCTACACCATCATCAATCTGGAGCGGATGACGCCGGCAGCACTTGCCGCCTTCGAGCAGGCGGTGCTGGGCAGCCCGGACATCCTTGATTGCTTTTATGTTGCCGGCACCAACGACCATCTGATCCGTTTTGCCTACCGCGACGCCCAAGATCTGGAGCGCATGCACACCCATGTGCTAATGCATTTGCCCGAGGTGCAGCGCTCCAACTCGATGCTGGTGCTGCGCACGGTCAAGAAGACGACAGCGTTTGAACTCTAGATCTTGTGGGTCAGATCGCCCGAGCGTACCCGCGAGTAGCTCTGACCCCAACTGACCAGAAGTCTTGTGGGTCAGACCGCCCGAGCGTACCCGCGAGTAGCTCTGACCCCAACAGACCAGAAGTCTTGTGGGTCAAACCGCCCGAGCGTACCCGCGAGTAGCTCTGACCCCAACTGACTAAAACGTTTCGACGCGCCGTGCGCGAGGAACGAGGGGTAAAAGTTGCACCGCCAAGAGGCTGGTGAGGATCAGACCGCAGCCAAGCAAGCCGTTCGCGTTCAGTCGGTCGCCCATCAGCCAATAGCCGAACAGCGCGGCAAACAGGGTTTCGGCCGACAAGATGATGGCGGCGTCGGCCGCGTGGGCGTAGCGCTGGGCGACGACCTGGGCGGTGAAGGCAATGCCCACCGACAACACGCCGGTATACGCAATTGGCCAGGTGGCAGCTTTCAAACCGGCCCAGCTGAAGGGTTCAAAACCAATGGCCCAGGCCAGGGCCAGCAGGCCACAGACCAGAAACTGCCCGCAGGCGACCAGGAAGGGTGCGGCCATGCGGTCAGCCACACGGCCCACCATGACCACATGGAAAGCCCAGGGCAGGGCGGAGCCGATCACCCACAGATCGCCGGGCCCGATCTTGAGTGAATGCGCGCCCGACAGCATGAACGCGCCGACCAGACAAGCCAGGCCGCCGGGCCACACCGACCAATGCGGCAGATGACGAAACATCAGCCAGCCGAGCACGGGGACCAGCGGGACGTAAAGAGCGGTCAGAAAGCCGGCGTTGGTGACGGTGGTGCTGACGATGCCG
>JBBQKT010000308.1:0-4308 GCA_038327205.1 Burkholderiales bacterium
CGTCGGGCTGGCCGTGTGTCGGGCCATCGCCCGGGCGCATGGCGGCGAGCTGACGCTGCGACCGCGCGGCGACGGCGGCAGCAGTTTCGAGTGCCGGTTGCCGTTGACGGAACCGCCTGAGGCGCCGGCGGCGGACGCGGCGCCTGGTGGTGAAGGCGGCAGCGGCGCCGGGGACGAAGACGGCGGCAGGAACGCCGTCGGAGACGCGCCATGACGCTGCGCGTGCTGCTGGTGGAGGACGACCGTGAGCTGCGTGCGACGCTGCGGGACGCGTTGGCCGTGGAGGGCTACGCCGTGCAGCCGGCGGCCAGCCTGGCCGACGCACGGGCCCTGTTGGCGAACGGCGCCGCCGTCGGTGCCGACCCCGGCGCGATCGATCTGGTCGTGCTGGATCTCGGCCTGCCGGACGGCGACGGCGAGACGCTGCTGGGTGAACTGGCACGGACCCTGCGGCTGCGCGCGGCAGGCTCGGTGCCGATCCTGGTGATCTCGGCCCGCCACGATGACGGCCAGAAGATCCGGCTGCTCGATGGCGGCGCGGACGACTATCTCGTCAAGCCGTTCGGCGTGGGCGAGTTGCTGGCGCGGATGCGTGTCGCGCTGCGCCACCGCGGCGTGGCGGCCCAGCCGGCGGTGACGCGCCATGCGAGCGGCGGGATCGAGATCGACCTTGCGGCGCACCGCGTGCTGCGCGACGGCGCGCCGCTCCACCTGACGCCGACCGAGTTCAAGCTGCTGGCCCGGCTGTTGCGGAGTGCCGGCCAGGTCGTCACGCACCGCCAGCTGCTGGCGGACGTGTGGGGGCCGGACTGCGTCGAGCAGACCCACTACCTGCGGCTCTACATGGGCCAGTTGCGGGCCAAGCTGGAAGCCGACCCGGCCGATCCGCAGCGGCTGCTGACGGAGCCGGGCGTCGGGTATCGCTTGGTCGAATGAACGTCATCCCAGCGAAGGCTGGGGTCCTGGATGCCAGCCTGCGCTGGCATGACAGCGTGCTCACTGCCCCTCAGGCGGCTGCCAAAGTTCCACCTTGTTGCCCTCGGGATCGATCACCCAGCCGAACTTGCCGTACTCGGAATCGTCGGTCTTATCCAGCACCTTGCAGCCTTCTTCACGCAGGGCTTTCAGCAGCGCATGCAGATCATCCACCCGGTAATTGACCATGAAGGGCGCGGTGCCAGGCTCAAATTGCTCGGCTTGCGCCGGGGCGATTGACCAGATGGTGCTTCCGCCAAGCGGCTTGCCTTCGGCATCGGCCCCACTGAAAGCCGCGCCGCCCCAGGCCTGCACATCAATGCCGAGGTGCCGCTGGTACCAAGCCTGCAAGGCCGGTGCGTCGTTGGCTTTGAAGAAGATGCCGCCAATGCCGGTCACTCGTTTCATGGAAACCTCCGATGGTTGGTGTGGCGGCAGTTTGCCGCATCCATATGCTTTCCTAACGCCCCCCTGGCCATGATGCGTGCAACTTCAGCTTGGCCCAATTCATCCATGTCCACTTCAAGCGATCACCTTCCCCGCCAAGGCCTCGCCGCCCTGACGCTCGGCGCCATCGGCGTCGTCTACGGCGATATCGGCACCAGCCCGCTCTACACCGTCAAGGAAGTCTTCCTGCCGGCCACCGGCGTGGCGCTCAGCAGCGGCAATCTGATCGGCGCGGTGTCCACCATCCTGTGGGCGCTGATGCTGGTCGTCACGCTCAAATACGTGGTGCTGATCCTGCGGGCGGACAACCGGGGCGAGGGCGGCGGGCTGGCCCTCACAGCCTTGGCGGCGGCAGCCGTGAAGGCCCGGCCTCGGCTGCGAACGGCCCTGCTGCTGCTCGGCGTGTTCGGCGCCACACTGTTCTACGGCGACAGCGTCATCACCCCGGCCATCTCGGTGATGGGCGCCATCGAGGGCCTGGAAGTCATCACGCCCAGCCTCAAGCCCTTTGTGTTGCCGATCTCGCTGGGCGTGCTGCTGGCGCTGTTCTTCATTCAGCGGCTGGGCACCAGCGCGGTGGGCAAGGTCTTCGGGCCGATCATCGTGGTGTGGTTCCTGGTGCTGGCCGTCACCGGCGTGCTGCAGATCCAGCAGCGGCCGGAGATTCTCGCGGCGTTGAACCCGATCCATGCTTGGCACTTTTTGGCCGAGCGCGGCTGGCATCTGTTTGCCGCCGTCGGCGCCATCGTGCTGGCGCTGACGGGCGCGGAAGCGCTGTACGCCGACATGGGGCACTTCGGCCGCCAGCCGATCCGCCTGGCCTGGAGCGCGCTCGTCTTTCCGGCGCTGGCACTGAACTACATGGGCCAGGGGGCGCTGCTGATGCGCGACCCCACCGCGATTGAAAATCCGTTCTACCGACTGTTCCCGGAAAGCTGGGTGCTGCCGGCCGTGGTGCTGGCCGCGATGGCCGCCGTCATCGCCTCACAGGCCGTCATTTCGGGCGCCTATTCAATGACCAAGCAGGCGATCCAGCTGGGCTTTTTGCCCCGCATGGCGGTGCGCTACACCTCGGCGCGGGAGGCCGGGCAGATTTACGTGCCGGCCGTCAACTGGGCGCTGCTGGCGGGCGTGATCGCGGCGGTGCTGCTGTTCGGCAGTTCGTCGGCGCTGGCCGGGGCTTACGGCATCGCGGTGACCTTGACGATGATGATCACCACCGTGCTGACCTACTTTGTGGTGCGCGACGGCTGGAAGTTGCCGCTCTGGGTGGCCCTGCCGGTGACGGGCGGCTTCCTGGTGCTGGACGCGGTGCTGGTGGCCGGCTGTGCGATCAAGTTCTTCGATGGCGGCTGGTTCCCGCTGGCCCTGGGCCTGGGCCTGTTTGTCGTGATGAGCACCTGGGCCCGTGGGCGTGAATTGCTGATGAACAGCATCCGGCGCGATGGTCTGGAGCTCGCGCCCTTCGTGGAAAGTCTGGCCGAATCGGAAAGAACAGGCGGCGGCGCCAACAAGGCCCTGCGCACGGCGGTTTACGCCGTCGCCAACCCCGACACCGTGCCGCAGGCGCTGCTGCACAACCTCAAGCACAACCAGGTGCTGCACGCGTCGAACGTGATCCTGACCGTGGTCTTCCACGACCGGCCGTGGATCGATGAATCCGGTCGGGTCGAGGTGGCAGCACTGGCACCGGGCTTCTGGCGGGTGACCCTGCATTTCGGCTTCATGGACCAGCCCGATGTGCCGCGTGCGCTGGCCCTGTGCGAGGCCAAGGGCTTGCGCATCCCGGTGTTCGAGACCAGCTACTTTTTAAGCCGCGAGACGGTGGTGCCCACCGCCGGCGCGGGCATGGTCAATTGGCGCGAACGCCTGTTTGCCACGATGAGCCGCAACGCCGGCAGTGTGGCCGAATATTTCTGCCTGCCGGACAACGCGGTGGTGGAACTGGGCACGCGGGTGCAGATCTGAACAACCGGCACACGCCCAACCACGCTCACCCGGCCTGCGTCGTCGGTAGGAATCGCGGCGCCCGGCGCAGCTGGCTGGCCTGCTCATAGGCATAGCCATAGCCGAGCAGCTTCGCCTCCTGCCAGCCCAGGCCACCGAACGAGAGGCCGGCCGGCAAATTGGCCACCAGGCCCATCGGCACGGTCAGGTGCGGGTAGCCGGCCACCGCAAACGGGCTGGTGAAGCCGCCGGCCGTGTAGTAGTCGCCCAGCAGCGGGTCGGTGGGCCACGCCAGGCTGCCGCTGGGTGCCACGACGGCGTCCAGCCGGTGCTGCGCGAACAAGGCGTCCAGACCTTCGGCGCGGGCGAAGCGGCGGTTATTGGCCAGAGCGTCGCGGAATGGCTGGCCCTCGACACCGTCGGTGGCCTGCGCCTGCAGCAGCAGTTCCTGGCCGAAGTGCGGCATCACGCGCGCCGCATGGCGTTCGTTCCAGGCGATCAAGCTAGCCAGGTCTTGCACGGGCGCATCAGGCTGGAACTCGCGCAGGTACTTCGGCAGGCCGTCCTTCAGTTCACACAGCAAGGCGGTGAGCTCGCTGTCGCCGTACTTTTCCTGGTTCGGGATGGCCAATGCGTCGACCAATACCGCGCCCTGGGCGCGCAGCGTGGCCAGCGCGCTTTCGAACAGTGCGGCTACGCCGGGCTGCGACGGCACCGCCCCGCGAATGACGCCGATACGGCTGCCCTGCAAGGCCGTTGGCCGCAGCGTAGCGGTGGCGTCCAACGCTAATTGACGCGCCAGCGCTGGCGGAATCTCGCGCGTGGCCGGGTCTCTGTCGTCAGTGCCCGCCAGGGCCTGCAGCAGCAAGGCGGCGTCGCGCACATGGCGCACCATCGGGCCGGCGGTGTCTTGCGATGCGGCGATGGGGATGATGCCGT
>JBBQKT010000309.1:0-4304 GCA_038327205.1 Burkholderiales bacterium
CGCTGGGCACTCTCGCGCCGCATCGCCGTCATCGTCGCCTGCTCCCAACTTTTTTTCTTGCGGCCCACGCTGACCTGGACCTGTTCACCGGGCAATGCGCCCTCGATGAAAACCACCTTGCCTTCTTCGCTGCGGGCCACGCCCTGGGCGTCGAGGTCGAGCGATTCGACCGTCAGCCATTCTGAATTTTGAGTCATGGGCTCATTATCTCTAAGCCCTAAATCTGCTCAAAAAATCGAGTCCCGATCTACGCCGTGGCGGGCCATATCGCGCTTGATCTTGGTGAGCGCCTCCAGCTGAATCTGGCGGATGCGTTCTCGCGTCAAGCCCAGGCGGGTTGCCAGCACATCGAGCGTTTCGGGCTCGCGGTCGGCAAGCCCATAGCGGCAGGCCAGCACCTCGCGTTCGCGCTCGTTCAGCACGGCCAAGCCGTGTTCCAACAGGGCGTCCAGCTCATGCGTCAGGCGCAGGCTTTCGGGATCGGCTGCTTGATCGTCAGCCACCAGGTCGAGCACCGATTCACCGCCATCACCGTCCGGGCCCACCGGCGAATCCAGGGAACTGGGCTGCTCGGCATAAGCCAGCAACTCAAGCACTTCGCTGACCGGCCGACCCACAGCGGCGGCAATGTCGTCGGCATGCACGTGGGCCGGGTCGCCATGCTGACCTTGCAAGGCCTCCAGCGCACGCCGCGCCTTCAGCACCTGGTTCAGCTCCCGCACGATATGCACCGGCAGGCGCACCAGCCGCGCTTGATGCATCAACGCACGCTCGATGCTCTGGCGCACCCACCAACTGGCGTAGGTCGAAAACCTGAAACCCCGCTCGGGCTCGAATTTGCTGATCGAATGCATCAGGCCCAGATTGCCTTCTTCGATCAGATCGCTCATCGGCAAACCGCGGCCGAGGTAGTTTTTGGCGATGCTGACGACCAGGCGCAGGTTGTGCTCAATCATCGATTGGCGGGCTGCAAAACTGCCGGCCTGGGCGAGCAGCGCCGTGTCGTATTCCTGTTCGGGTGTCAGCAGCGGCGTGCGGCGGATGTCGCGCAAATAAGCTTGCAGCGGATTGCCTGCTTCTTCACGCGAGGCCTCACGCGGCTCGGTGGATTCAGCAGGGGCAGCGTGCGTCATGGAGTTGATCATGCGCCGCGTTGCCCAAGATCGTCTGCGGGCTAACGCGCAGGCAGCAGCTTGGCGGGGTCGATCGGCTTGCCCTGCTTGCGCACCTCAAAGTGCAACTTCACTTGTTCGGCATCGCTGGAGCCCATCTCGGCGATCTTCTGGCCCTTGCGGACGGCCTGATCGTCCTTCACCAGCAAAGTCTGGTTGTGGGCGTAGGCCGTCAGATAGGCGGCGTTGTGTTTGATGATGATGAGGTTGCCGTAGCCGCGCAATTCAGAGCCGGCGTAAATCACGCGGCCATCGGCGGCGGCCAGCACCGCATCACCTGCCTTGCCGCTGAAGGCCAGCCCCTTGTTGCGCTGCTCGTCAAAGCCGGCGCTGACCGCGTCGGCGGTGGGCCAACCCCAGCTGACATCGTCATCGCCAGCGTCGCGACTGGCAGCGGGCGGCTTCGATGCCACCACGGCGGGTGCCGCAGGTACCACAGGAACAGGCGCAGCTGCCGAGGCCCCAGAAGCGGCCCCCGGTGCCGTCGTCAATTGCCGCGGCGCATCAACCTTGGCCGCCAGCACCGGCTTGGTGGTGGCACCTGCGCTCAACTCCACGCCGGGTTGCACCACGCGCAAGACCTGGCCCACCTCAATCAGGTTGGCATTGCCCAGGCTGTTCCACTTGGCCAGATCACGCCAGTTTTGACCGTTATCAAGCGCAATCTGAATCAGGGTATCGCGGGGCTTGACGGTGTAATAACCGGGCTTGCCAGCGTTCTCGGCACCGGGCAGCAGCTTCGCATCAACCACCGGGGTGACAGGTGCTGGGGGAGGCAAGGGCTTGCCGCCTGCATTGCCGACGGGGCGGTCTTCAACCGGCGCGCCAACACGCGGGGTCTGGGCACAAGCGGCCAGCAGGGCCACCAAGGCCACGGCGGTGAGGCCTGAGGCACGACGGGAAAACGGCTGAGAACAGGTCTTGGGCATGCGGTCGCTGGCTGTCGGTTGAACGGGGTCGGTTGTGGGCTTGGCAAAGCTCACATCACACCGGATTTTAAGGGCACGAAAAGCACGGCCTCGTGTTCGCTGCGGGCAAAACGGCTGCGGCCCGATTCGACCCTGTGGTCGACGACCATCAAGACCTGCCCCCGCCCACCCGGTGCCGCCATTGGGGCCACCAGTCGCCCACCCGGGGCCAGTTGATCGAGCCAGGCCTGCGGCAAATCTTCGCCGCCGGCGGCGGCCACGATGCTGTCGAATGGTGCGCCGGGCGGATGGCCCAGGCGGCCGTCGCCATAAACCAGACGGATATCAGCAGAGCCGGTGGCATTCAGGTTGACGCGCGCTTTGTCGTGCAAAGGCTTAAGACGCTCGATCGACACCACCTGCTGGGCCAGCAGGGCCAGCAGAGCCGCCTGGTAACCGCAGCCAGTGCCAATTTCCATCACCCGGCCGAGGTTGCCGCGCTCGGCCGCCGTGCTGCCGCCCAGCAGCAGCGCGATCATGCGGCCGACCACCGAGGGTTTGGAGATCGTCTGACCGTGACCAATCGGCAGGCTGGTGTCTTCGTAAGCCTGCGTGGCCAGGGCGCTATCGACAAACTGGTGTCGCTCGATCGTGGCCAGCGCCTGCAAGACCCGCTCATCGCGCAGGCCTTCGGCATGCAGCCGCCGCACCATGCGCTGCCTGACGTGGGCTGAATCCAACCCCAGTCCGCTGGGCGCGAGTTGGCGGGCGGCATCCATCGTCGCCTGGCGCAGATGCTGCTGCGGCATCAGCACTTCACGTGCCGGACCGCTAGACGATGCACCCAGCTTGTCCAGCAGCAGCGGAAAGCGCCGCGGCCGGGCCGGGGTGTCGGTCATGCCGTCAGACCCAGACGGGTTTGCCAGCCGCCCAGACCGGCGTGATGGGTCAGATCCACCTGCAGCGGCGTGATTGACACTTGGCCGTTGGCGGTGGCGAAGAAGTCAGTGCCCTCCCCGGCTTCGCGGGCATCACCGGCGGGGCCGATCCAATAAATCGTGTCGCCGCGCGGGCTTTGCTGGCGAATCACCGATTCGCTGGCATGGCGGCGACCCAGGCGGGTGATGCGGCGCGGCAGGTCCATCGCATCCGGTCGGTTCGGGATGTTGACGTTGAGCAAGAACGCTTGATCCAGGCCACCAGCAATCACCTGCTCCACCAATTTCCGAGCCAGCGCAGCAGCAGCGTCGACATGGCCCCAGCCTTTTTCGGCCTGCGAAAACGCAATCGACGGGATGCCGAACAAATAGCCCTCGGTGGCAGCAGCCACGGTGCCGGAATAGAGCGTGTCATCGCCCATGTTCGCGCCGTTGTTGATGCCGGACAGCACCAGATCGGGCCGGTAGCCAAGCAGGCCGGTCAGCGCGACATGGACGCCGTCTGACGGCGTGCCGTTGATGTAGCGAAACCCGTTGGCTGCCGTGTAAACCGACAGCGGACGGCCCAGAGTCAACGAGTTGGAGGTGCCGCTCGCATTTTGCTCGGGCGCGATCACATCGATCTGGCCCAAGCCCTCACAAGCTTTCACCAAGGCCTGCAGGCCAGGCGCCAAATAACCATCATCATTCGAGATCAGGATACGCATGTGGCGGATTGTAGGGACCCCGTCACCTGGGCGACCTCGCTGCCGCCTTGCCCTGCCTAACATTGGGCTCATTGAGACATAAGGAAACTGCATGAACGCTTGGCTGTGCGAAAACCCGGTGGGCGTTGAAGCCCTGGTCTGGAAAGAACTGCCAACGCCGGAACCGGCCGCCGGCCAGCTCCGGGTGGCCATCAAGGCAGCCAGCTTGAACTTCCCTGATCTGCTCATCATTCAGGGCAAATACCAGATGAAGCCGCCCCTGCCCTTCGTGCCGGGCACCGAGTTTGCGGGCGTTGTCGAAGCGGTGGGTGAAGGCGTCAAGGGCTTCAAGCCGGGCGATGCGGTGGCGGCTTTCGCGGGAACCGGCGGCTTCGGCACCCATGCGGTGATCCCCGCCGCACTGGCCATGCCGTTGCCGCCCGGCTTCAAGTTTGAAGACGCGGCCGCCTTCATCTGCACCTATGCCACCAGCCACCACGCCCTGCTCGACCGGGCAGCGCTGCAAGTGGGCGAAACCGTTTTGATTCTTGGGGCGGCGGGAGGGGTCGGCACGGCGGCGATTCAGATTGCCAAGGCTGC
>JBBQKT010000310.1:0-4291 GCA_038327205.1 Burkholderiales bacterium
GCGGGCGATTCTCAATTTCGGCCACACCTTCGGCCACGCGATCGAAACCGGCCTCGGCTACGGCGCATGGCTGCATGGCGAAGCGGTCGGCTGCGGCATGGTGATGGCCAGCGATCTGTCGGTGCGCCTGGGCCTGATGCCTGCGGACTTCTTGCCCCGCATGAAGCGGTTGATCGAACGCGCCGGGCTGCCGGTGCTGGGCCCAAAGCTTGGGCTGGCCCGCTATCTTGAATTGATGCGGGTGGACAAAAAGGCCGAGGGCGGCGAAATCCGGTTTGTGCTGGTCGAAGGCCTGGGCCGCGCGGGCATGCATGCCGCGCCAGACGTGCTGATCAGCGACGTGCTGGCCGCGCACTGCGCGTGAGTCTGCGCATGAGGCTGGCGGCCTACGCCTGCGATCCCGCACACAGTCGAGGGCGTCGTATCCCCGAGCCGGCCGCGCCGACGCGCAGCGAGTTCCAGCGTGACCGCGACCGCATCATTCACAGCACGGCATTCCGCCGCCTTGTCTATAAAACACAGGTCTTCCTCAACCACGAGGGCGATCTGTTCCGCACGCGGCTGACCCATTCGCTGGAAGTGGCTCAGTTGGGCCGCTCCATCGGTCGCACCCTGCGGATCGATGAAGACCTGGTCGAGGCCATCGCCCTAGCGCACGACTTGGGTCACACACCGTTTGGCCATGCGGGTCAGGATGTGCTGGACGACTGCATGCGGGTCTACGGCGGCTTTGAGCACAATCTGCAGTCGCTGCGCGTGGTCGATCAGTTGGAGCAACGTTATCCGGCGTTTGACGGGCTGAACCTTTGCTTCGAAACCCGTGAAGGCATTCTCAAACACTGTGCGCGGCGCAATGCGCTGCTGCTCGACGCCGTCGAGCCGGGGGGCGTGGCGGCGCGCTTTCTGACCGGCGGCCAACCAAGTCTGGAGGCGCAGCTGTGCAATGTGGCCGACGAGGTGGCCTACAACGCCCACGACATCGACGACGGCGTCCGCTCGGGCTTGATCACGCTTGAGCAGCTTGAGTCAGCCGTCCCCTTGGTGCAGCACTATTTGCGTGAAGCACTGGGCGAGTTTCCGGCGCTGACGGGCAAGCGCCTGCTGTTCGAAACCATCCGCCGCATGCTGTCGGCCCAGGTCTACGACATCATCGAAGCCACCGGCGCAGCCTTGGCCGAGGCTGCCCCGGCCGACGTCGATGCGGTGCGCGGGCTGCCCGCCCTCGTCGCTTTCACCCCGGCGATGCGTGCATCAAGCACCGAGCTGAAGCGTTTCCTGTTCGCTCAGCTCTATCGCCATCCGCAGGTGCAAGACACCCGCGTCCGCGCCGAGCAAGTTCTGAGGGACTTGTTTGCCATCTACCTTGCCGACCCCAGCCAGTTGCCTGCCGACCACGCAGGCGCGGCCGACCACCCTCGCGCCTGTGCTGATTACATCGCCGGCATGACCGACCGCTTCGCCTTGCGAGAACACCTCCGGCTCACCGGCCTCTCTCTGTTCTGATCTCGACTTTTGGATGGGGACGGACTCATTCGTTGACGTTCAGACGATCTTGGAATGAAAATGGGGTCAGAGTCAATTTCTGGAGCCTCCGATGGCCCGTCAACCCCGCATGGTGCTGCCCGGTCAGGCGCATCACATCATCCAACGTGGCAACAATCGCCAGCCCATCGTGGCTGACGACCGCGACCGCGAACAATTTCTCGCGCTGTTGCGTGAAGCCGCGCTGACCCACAAGGTAGCCATCCACGCCTACGTTTTGATGGACAACCATGTCCATCTGCTTGCTACCCCCGATGAGGCTGAAGGCCTGAGTCGCATGATGCAGTCGCTTGGTCGCCGCTATGTGGGCTGGTTCAACCATCGTCACGGACGCAGTGGCACCCTGTGGGAAGGACGGTTCCGCGCGGCGCTGATCGAAGGTGAGCACCATCTCCTCGCCTGCATGCGCTATATCGAGTTGAACCCGCTGCGCGCCGGTATGTTGTCAGGCCATGACGTGGCCAGCTATCGCTGGTCGAGCTGCGCGCATCACCTGGGCCGTGTGCGTGACTCATTGGTGACGGAGCATCCCTTGTTCTGGAGCTTGGCCAATACGCCGTTCGAAAGAGAGTTTGCCTACCGCGAGCTCCTTGAGCAGGGCCTCAGCGACAGCCAGGTTCAGGCGCTGACGGCAGCGGTACTCAAGGGCAAGCCGCTGGCTTCGGCAGGTTTCTTGCATGTGCTCGCAAAAGACGGTCGGCACACCTTGGTGCCGAAGTTGAGAGGTCGGCCGCCAAAGCTGAAAATTCACTCTGACCCCATTTAAAAAAACTTTAAGGGCAATTGGGTAAAAAAAGCCACTCTGACCCCAATTAATTGGAGTTGATGAATTTGTTGCGGCGCAGTAATCTCGGCTTCGGTTTTGACTTTGATGATGGAGAAGTGCTATGAGCCCGACGAATCTGGTGGCAACGCAGGCAGAAATTGATGACTTGGCGGCGCATGGCATGTACCGGCCGGGCAGCGAGAAAGACGCTTGCGGCCTGGGCTTCGTGGCACATATCAAGGGCGTCAAGTCGCATCACATCGTTGAGCAAGGGCTGCAGATCCTCAAGAACCTTGACCACCGGGGCGCTGTTGGTGCGGACAAGCTGATGGGTGACGGGGCCGGCATCCTGATCCAGATCCCGGACGAGTACTACCGGGCCGACATGGCGGCAAAAGGCATCACACTCCCGCCGCCGGGCGAATATGGCGTCGGCATGGTGTTTTTGCCCAAGGAGCAGGCGTCGCGCCTGGCCTGCGAGCAGGAACTGGCCCGGGCGATCAAGGCCGAGGGCCAGGTCTTGATCGGCTGGCGCGATGTGCCGGTGGACCGCGACATGCCGATGTCGCCGACCGTGCGAGAAAAAGAGCCGGTCATTCGCCAGATTTTCATTGGCCGGGGCCAGGACATCATTGTTCCCGACGCCCTTGAGCGCAAGCTCTACGTCATCCGCAAGACCGCTTCCAGCGCCATCCAGGCGCTGAAGCTGACCCACAGCCGCGAGTACTACGTGCCCAGCATGAGCTGCCGCACGGTGATCTACAAGGGCCTGCTGTTGGCCGATCAGGTGGGCAGCTATTACAAGGACTTGACCGACCCGCGTTGCGTGTCCGCCATCGCCCTGGTCCACCAGCGTTTCTCGACCAACACATTCCCTGAGTGGCCGCTGGCCCACCCTTATCGGATGGTCGCCCACAACGGCGAAATCAACACCGTCAAGGGCAACTTCAACTGGATGCGCGCCCGTGAAGGAGTGATGAAGTCGCCGGTGTTGGGCGACGACTTGGCCAAGCTGTATCCGATCAGCTTCGAGCATCAGTCAGACACTGCCACCTTCGACAACGCGATGGAGCTGCTGACGATGGCGGGCTATCCGCTGGCCCATGCCGCCATGATGATGATCCCGGAAGCCTGGGAGCAGCACGAGCAGATGGACCCGCGTCGCCGTGCGTTTTATGAGTACCACGCCGCGATGATGGAGCCCTGGGATGGCCCCGCCGCCATGGTCTTCACCGACGGCCGTCAGGTCTGCGCCGCGCTTGACCGGAACGGGCTGAGGCCAGCGCGCTATTGCATCACCGACGACGACCTGGTCGTGCTGGCCAGCGAATCCGGTGTGCTGCCGATCCCCGAAAACAAGATCGTGCAGAAATGGCGTCTGCAGCCCGGCAAGATGTTCGTGATCGACTTGGAGCAGGGCCGCATCATTGACGACGACGAGCTGAAGAATCAGTTCGCCAATGCGCGCCCGTATCGCCAGTGGATCGACAACGTCCGCGTTCGCCTCGATGACATCGCGCTGGACGAGGTGCCGCAAGACCAGTTCGCCACCGCCCTGCTCGACCGTCAGCAGGCCTTCGGCTTCACGCAGGAGGACATCAAGTTCCTGATGGCCCCGATGGCGGTGAACGGCGAAGAGGGCATTGGCTCGATGGGCAATGACTCGCCGCTGGCCGTGCTGTCGAGCAAGAACAAACCGCTGTTCAACTACTTCAAGCAGCTGTTCGCCCAGGTGACCAACCCGCCGATCGATCCGATTCGCGAAAACATCGTGATGTCGCTGAACAGCTTCATCGGCCCCAAACCGAACCTGCTGGACATCAACGCGGTCAACCCGCCGATGCGGCTTGAAGTGTCCCAGCCGATTCTTGACTTCAAGGACATGGCCCGCCTGCGCCAGATCGAGCAGCACACCAATGGCAAGTTCAAGTCGCAAGAACTGGACATCACCTACCCGCGCGAGTGGGGCCATGAGGGCGTTGA
>JBBQKT010000311.1:0-4257 GCA_038327205.1 Burkholderiales bacterium
CCCGGCGCTGAGCTATCTGTTCTCGGGCATGTTCATCGGCCCGACCAGCCAGGCCCCGCGGGTGGACGAGGCCCGCAACGACCAGCTGCGCGAGCTGGAAATCGCGCTGGGTGAAATTGCCAAGGCCAGCGGTGACCATGGCGAGCACATGCCGCCGTGGATTCTTGACAGGGCGCTGCGCAACATCCTGGTCGACATCACCGGCAACACGCACCGCAGCGAGTTCTGCATCGACAAGCTCTACTCGCCCGACTCGGCCACCGGTCGCCTGGGCTTGCTGGAATTGCGCGCGTTCGAGATGCCGCCCCATGCCCGCATGAGCATTGTTCAGCAACTGCTGCTGCGTGCCCTAGTCGCCCGCTTCTGGAAGACGCCGTACCGCGCGCCGCTGGTGCGTTGGGGCACGGAGCTGCACGACCGTTTCCTGCTGCCCAGCTTTGTGCAGATGGACTTCGACGACGTGATGGGCGATATGAGCCGTGCCGGTTATGCCTTTGATGCCGAGTGGTTTGCACCGCACTTCGAGTTCCGCTTCCCGAAGGTCGGCGAGTTGAGTGCTGGCGGTGTCCACATGACCTTGCGCAACGCGCTCGAACCCTGGCATGTGATGGGTGAAGAAGGCTCATCCAGCGGCACGGTGCGCTATGTCGATTCGTCGCTGGAGCGGATCGAAATCAAGGTGACCGGCCTGATCGACCCGCGCCACCGCATCACCTGCAACGGCATTGCCGTGCCCATGCAACCCACCGGCCGCGTGGGCGAGTATGTCGGCGGTGTGCGCTACCGCGCCTGGCATCCGCCGTCGGCCCTGCATCCGACCATCGGCACCCATGTGCCGCTGACGTTTGATCTGATCGACACCTGGAACGAGCGTTCGCTGGCCGGCTGCGAATACTTTGTCGCTCACCCGGGCGGCTTGAGTTACGACACCCTGCCGGTCAACGGGCTGGAGGCCGAAAGCCGCCGCCTGGGTCGCTTCAGCGACCTGGGCCACACCCCCGGCCGGGTGATCGCGGGCAAGCCGCAGCCGAGCCTGGAGTTCCCTTTCACCCTCGATCTGCGGGGCATCGACGCCTGATGATGGGGCAATGTCCACTGCAATGAGTGCCCTGCCCGAGCCCGCCAAACTGCTGTCAGACGCCCAGCAGGGCAGCTTGCTGCCCGATGAAGACCTGCCCGATGCCGTGGCCCTGGCGTCGGATGCGATCGTGCCCGGCAAAGAAGGCCACTTCAGCGAACTGACCGGTCAATTGAACGGGCCGGGCGCGGCAAAGCAAAGCCTCGACCCGCTGTGGGCACAATTTTTTGCCGCCACTGGGGCGGCCGGCTGGCTGGACCTGGCCGGCCGCGCCGCACGGGTGGAACGGCGGGTGCAAGAGGACGGGGCGAGCTACAACGTCTACGACGACGGGGCCGAAACGGCCCGCGTCTGGCCGCTCGAATTGCTGCCGATGCTGGTCGGTGCGGATGAATGGAAGGGCATTGAGCGCGGCGTGATCCAACGGGCCAAATTGCTCAATGAAACCCTGGTCGATGTCTATGGCCCGCGCAAGCTGCTTGATGCCGGGTTGCTGCCGGCCTCGCTGGTGTTTGCACATCCGCAGTACCTGCGCGCCATGCACGGCGTCGCACCGCTGGGCGGCGTTCATTTGCATGTGCTGGCGCTGGATCTGGCCCGCGGTGCGGACGGCCTGTGGTGGGTGGTGGGCCAGCGCACCCAAGCCCCGTCGGGCCTCGGCTACATGCTGGAAAACCGGCTGATCGTGGCCCAGCAGTTCCCCGAGGCCTTCCGCGAAATGTCGGTGCAGCGCCTGGCCAGCAGTTTTCAAGCGCTGCTGGTGGGCTTGATGCGGCTCTCTCCCGAGGGCGCCAACGCTCGGGTTGCGCTGCTGACGCCGGGGCCGCACAGCGAAACCTATTTTGGACAGGCTTTCCTGGCCCGCTACCTGGGCATCACCCTGGTGGAGGGCGGTGATTTGACGGTGCGCGACAACCGTGTTTTTCTGAAAACCCTGCACGGCCTGGAGCGGGTCCATGTGCTGCTTCGCCGGGTCGATGACGAATACCTCGACCCGCTGGAGTTGCGCTCCGACTCGGCCCTGGGCGTGCCCGGCCTGCTGCAGGCGATGCGCGCGGGCGAGGTGGTGGTGGCCAATGCCCCCGGTGCCGGTTGGCTCGAAAGCCCCGGCCTGTCGGCCTTCTGGCCGGGTGTGGCGAAGGCCCTGCTGGGCGAAGAACTGCTGCTGCCCGCCACCACGGCCTGGTGGTGCGGCGAAGACGAAGCCTGGCGGCGGCACCGCGGCCATCTGGAAGATTTTGTGGTGGCCCCGACCTTCCCGGCCAGTGACACCACCCCAAGCTTTGCACCCGTGGTGCCAGCGTTGTTGAGCGCGACGGGCCGCGAGGCCTTGCGCGCCCGCATCCTGGCCGATCCGGCCGCCCACACCTTGCTAGCGCGCATCCGGCCGTCCGAACTGCCGGTCTGGAACGAAGGCAGCCTAGAGCCCCGCCCCGCCGTGCTGCGGGTGTTCGCCGTGTCCGATGGCCTGGGCAGTTGGCGGGTTCTGCCGGGCGGCCTGACCCGCGTCAGCCAGCGGCGTGACGGCCCGAGCGATCCCTGGTTGTCGATGCAAAGTGGCAGCGCCAGTGCCGACACCTGGGTGCTGACCGAGGGCGAGGTCGACACCACCAGCCTGATACCGCCGCCGATGAAAGCGGCTGATCTCAGCCACGTCCACTGGACCGTCACCAGCCGCTCGGCCGAAAACCTGTTCTGGCTCGGCCGTTACACCGAACGGGCCGAGAACAGCGTGCGCCTGGCGCGGCTGACCCTCGAATCGCTGGCCAGTTTTGTGCGCGGTGGCACCTCGATCGAAGTGCTGCAGGTGCTCGATACGCTGGCGCGCAAATACGG
Organism: Burkholderiales bacterium; assembly: GCA_038327205.1. Lineage (GTDB taxonomy): Bacteria > Pseudomonadota > Gammaproteobacteria > Burkholderiales > Burkholderiaceae_C > Paucibacter_A. The sequence goes on from JBBQKT010000311.1 coordinate 2,915, forward strand.
CCTGGTGGGCGCCGATGTGCCGCCGGCGGCGCAGGGCTTGCGGGTGTTCGAGCGCTCGCTGGTGCATTCGCTGATCGACACCGTCCACGCCAACAGCGTGGCCTACAACCTGCAAGCGGTGCAAGGCTGTGCGCAGGCGCTGCGCGACCGGCTGTCCACCGACCACTGGAAGCTGATCCAGGAGGTCGGCGAGCTGTGTCGTCAGGGGCTGAACGCGGTGCTGAAGCCCGGTGCGATGACCGCAGTGTCGGATGTGATTGGCGTGCTCTCGCGCATCGACACCCATCTGGCCGCCATCACCGGCGCACAGACCGACCGCATGACGCGCGACGACGGCTGGCGCCTGCTCAGCGTCGGCCGCCAGATCGAACGGCTTGATTTTCTGTCGAACTCGCTGATCCAGGGCTTCGAGTGTGGCTTGCAACAATGCGATGACGGCTTTGCCCTGCTGCTCGGTCTGTTCGATTCAACCATCACCTACCGCGCCCAGTTCCAGGGCCGCCGCGAAGTGCCACCGCTGCTGCATCTGCTAGTGCATGACACCGACAACCCGCGCTCGCTCGCCTGGGTGGCGCGGACGATGCGTGAGCGCTTCGTCAAACTGTCGCGCCGCCAATCGGCCTGGGCCGGCGACGCCGCCATCCCGCTGCCACACCCGGAAGACTGGCCCCTCGATCTGATCAGTGCCCCGGGCGACGAGGACAAATACCCGGCGCTGATTGCCCTGCTGACCGACAGCGGCACACAGGCGCAAGCACTCTCCACCCAGATCAGCCGCCGACTGTTCTCGCATGTGGGCAGTGTTGACCGGATGGTGTGGCAGTGACGGATGCCCCTCGTCCGTCGGGTACGCCAGCCTATCCCTCGGGGGGATCCGGGCCGGCTTGGGAGCGGCCCGGCGCTCAGCCCGTCAAACTGCCCACGCAGCGCTGGTTGCGCGTGCGCCACGACACCGAGTACGCCTACGACACCGAGGTCGAGTTGGCCCATCACCTGGCCTGCCTGAGCCCGCGCGAAACCGCCAATCAGCAGGTGCGCCGTTGGGCTTTGCGCATCAACCCCCTTCCGGATGGCTGGACGGTACAGGACGGCATCCAAGGCGCTGCCGAAAGCCGTCTGAGCCTTGATCCCTGGGGCAACGGCCGGCTGGTGTTCAGCCATTCGCGGGTGCACGACACCTTGTTTGTTTCCAGCGTCTTTGAAGCCGGCCTGACCGCCGCCCCGCCCCCCGATTGCGCCGCCAGCCCGGCCTGGGAAAAAGTGGCCGAGTCGCTGCGCTACCACTCCGGTGAGGCGCGCACCGAGGCGGTGGAGTTCACCCTCGCCTCGCTGTTTGCGCCGCG
>JBBQKT010000312.1:0-4245 GCA_038327205.1 Burkholderiales bacterium
CGTCTGCTTTGCGCCGGTGTTGAGCTTGGACGAGGCAGCAGCGCATCCACACCAAATCGCGCGGGGCAATTTCACGATCGTGGATGGCATCGTTCAACCCACCGCAGCGCCGCGTTTTTCGCGCAGCCCGGCGCGTGCGCCGCAGACCGCGCCGATGCCAGGGGCGCACACAGCTGAAGTCATGGCGCAACTTCGGGCTGAGTTGCAAACTGCGCTGAGTCCGGATTGAGGCGCACAGAAATTGAAAAAGGCCGGTGATCGCTCACCGGCCTTTTTGCTTTCTTGTTGTCAGTTTGGTGCGGCTGGCAGGAATCGAACCCACGACCCCTTGGTTCGTAGCCAAGTACTCTATCCAGCTGAGCTACAGCCGCTCCAAGCCCATGACTATAGCATTTTTTTGACATAGAAATGAAAAAGGGCCGCTGATTTCTCAGCGGCCCTTTTTACTTTTCTTGATTTTATTCTTCTTACTTTTATTTTTCTGGTGCGGCTGGCAGGAATCGAACCCACGACCCCTTGGTTCGTAGCCAAGTACTCTATCCAGCTGAGCTACAGCCGCGCAGCTCGAGATTCTAGCGTGAAATAACGGCTTATTGCAAGACCGCTGCGTTTTCAAAGCAGCGGGCCCGCCGATCCATGTCGCCATCTTGCTCGGCCAACTGCGCCAGCATGAGCCAGCTGCGGCGGCGCACGTTGACGGGCATTGAGCGGTCATCGCTGACCTGCTCCAGCATCAGCCGGGCCTTGCCCCACAACTTCCGCTCGGCCAGCGCATGACCCAGGGCGTAGCTGAGATGGCGATCACGCGGAAAGCGCAGCGAGGCGGATTCGAGCCGCTGCAACCATTCCGGGCCCACGCCCGCCAGCACCGGCACCAGGGCTTCGGCCAGAACGGCACGCTCGTCCGCCGGCACATCGGCAATGTCGTCCCAGAACGGCCGCAACCAGCCGCGCCCATCATCCGGCGAGCCCAGGCCCGCCGCGCATTGGGCGGCACGCGCAGCGACGATCGGATCGCGCCGGTCGGCGCTTTCGAGCTGCTGCCAGGCACTGCGCAGTTGATCGACATCACGGGCACTGTCGAGCGCCTCAAAGGCCAATGATCGCAACAGCCCTTGGGCAGCGACCTTGGAAAAACCCTGGTGCTTGGCCAGCAGCCGCGCGGTGCGCAGCGCTTCCAGCGATTGTTTGGCCAGGCGCGTGGCTTGCAGCTTGAGCCGCAGGGCCTGGGTGCGCCGCGCCACGCCGGGGCTCAATTCGGCCAGCAGACCCAGGGCGCGGGTGGCATCGCGGTCATCGAGTGCCCATTCGGCCGCCAGCAGTCGCGCACCCTCTTCTTGCGCGCCGCGCTTGGACAGGTCCAGCGCCAACTGCAACTGCTCATCGCGCCGGCGCCGGTCTTGCAGCCGGTGGGCGCTGTTGGCGGCGAGCAGATGGCCCAGCGCCATGAAGCTGTCGTCCTGCACCAACTCAGGAGATTGCGACTGGATCGCCAGCGCCTTCTGTGCCGCCTTCTGGGCGCGGCTGTAACGCGCGCCAAAGAACTCGGCCAGTGACTCGCGCAGCGCCGCTTGCGCCAGCCGCTCGCGCTGCGCCAGCCGCCATTCACGCGCACGCTTGGGCAGGCTGGTCAGAGAGTTGACCGTGTTGATGGCGGTGACCAGGGCAAAGCAGGCACCCACCAGCACCAGCAAAAACAGGTTCAACGACACATCGAGACGCCAGCCGTTCCAATAGAAGGTGGCGAGGCCATCGTTGCTACCGAGGGTCAGCGCAGCCACCACGGCCACCGCAAACAACAAGACCAACCAAATCACCGTCCGCATGGCTTGTGGATCCTGGGGTTCAGCGGCCAGCCGCAGCAGCGGCCAGGGCAGCGAGCGTGTCGTCCGGGCGCGGCACATTGACCTGGCGCGCCTGCCCGGCCACCTGGCGCAGCAGGTCGGCGGCAGCGATCACCTTGCGCGAGCGGGTGTCGAAATAGCGGGCCAGCACGTCCTGGGTGTCACGCAGGTCGGCTTGGGCTGTGTCGAACTGCCGGCTCAGCAGCGCAAGCCGTGCATTCAGCAAGCGCAGCTTGAGATTTTCACGCAGGAAAAACGTCTGCTCGGGCGTGACCAACATGCCTTCGGGATGATCGATGCGGGTCACACGGATCAGCGATTTGGTTTCGCCCCAGACCAGCTTTGTGCCCTCATTCCAGCGGGTCTGGAGCTGACCCCACCACTGCGCGATCTTGCCTTCGACCGTATCGGCGGGAACAACGGCAACCGGCTTGGCCGTCGTCACCGGGCGCGACTTTACGGTCGCCGGGGTCGGTGCAGTGTCGGTCGGCATGGGGCCGCTCAGCAGCGGCAACTCGTCGAGCAGGCGCGCCACTTCGTCGAGCTTGATCGTCAGTGTCGACACATCGACCACGCCGACCGCCTTGACCCGTTCGAGGTCGCGGGCCACCGCGCGGCGCACGCCTTCCATGCGCGGCTGCTTGTAGCGCAGCAAGCGCTCGTCGGCCTGCTTGAGGGTGGCAACCAGGGGCTCGGCGCTGCCGGTGATGGCCGCTTGCTGCAGGGCGACCCGGATTGACGCTTCAATATCGACGACGACGTTTTCATCGCGCGAACGAGACATCGACTGGATCAGGTCTTCCAACTGCCCGCGCTGCAAGGCCACCTCGGCCAAACGGGCGTCGAGCAAGGCCACTTTGGCGGCGGTGTCGCGGGTCAGTTCCTGGGATTGCTTGGCGGTGGCACGGGCCGCACTGGCGTCGGCCTGGCTGGCGTCCTGGCGGCGCACCAATTCTTGCTCCAGCGCATTTTGGCGCGACAGGCTTTGCCAGCCGATACCGATGCCGATCAAGGCCGCCAACGCAAGCAGTGCTACCGCCACGGGCAGCCAGGTGGGCAAACTGAGTTTGGCTTGGGGCGCTGCCAAAGCCGCTTCGGGGGGGGAAGTTTCGAGTTCGCTCACAGTGAACTTGATTGTAGGTGGCCGCCCTGCATCGCAGCCGCCGCTGCAGCCACGGCCGCCGCGTCGGGTCGCGCCAAAACCACATCACCGAAGCCGAGTTGACGCGCCCGCTCAGCAATGCGGGCATGGGTGGCGATGGCCCGCTGGCGCGACCAATCGGCGGCGGCTAAGGAGGGCAGGAGCGAGGCGAGGTGGCCAATCGCTTCGGCACTGCTGAACAGCCAAACGTAGCGGGCATCGGCCTGTTCCACCACGTCCGCCACCACATCCGCCAGCAGCCCCTGCGCCGCAACGTCGAGCACCGGGCAGCGGCGCTGGTAGACGCTGAAGTCCAGCGTCCGGGCGCCCTGCTCGCGCAGACGCTCGGCCAGCCAGTCGCGGCCGCCGTCGCCGCGCAGGATCAGGGCCAGCTTGCCCTGCCAATCACGGCTGGCCAGCAGGGGCCAGAGGTGTTCGGAGTCAAGACTTGCGGCATCGGCCGGCGGTTGGATGATCAGTTGCGGCGGCACCCCCGCGCTCAGCAAGGCGCGGGCGCTGCCCGGGCCGACGCAGGCGGCCAGCGTGTTTGCCGGCCAGTCGCCGGTGCGGCCTTTGAAGAAGTGCTCGACCGCATTCGGGCTGACAAACATGGCCAGCGCCGCGCCGGGCAGGTGCTGCCAGGCTGCGGCTGCGGCTTGCGGCGCGCCGGCCACGATCTCGATCAGCGGCAGGCTGACGGCATGGGTGCCCAGCGCTGCCAGCCGATGGAGCCAGTCGCCCGCCTGCTGGCGCGGTCGGGTCAGCACCAGGGTCAGCGGTGCACCCATGTCAAGCCAGATATTCGGCGGCGCCCAGCTCGCGCAGCGCCTGCGCGGCCTGCTCGCCGAAGGCGCGCGCCTCGGCCTCGGTGTTGACAGCAGCCGAGCTCAACGAAGCCTTCAGCAATTTGCGCTCGGGCTGCTCCGGATGGCCCAGGGCCACCGCCAACATCAGCGCGCCATCGACCCAGCGCGCATGGGCCGCCAGCGGCATGCTGCAACTGCCGCCCAGGGCGCGCGACACCGCCCGCTCGGCCTGCGTGGCCAGCCAGGTCGGCGTGTCGATCATGGCCGTCAGCAGCGACTTCAGCGCGGTGGCGTCAGCGCGGATCTCCAGCCCCAGCGCACCTTGACCGGCGCAGGGAATCATCTCGTCGACGGCGAAACGGCCGCGGATGCGCTCCGCCAGGTCCAGACGCATCAAACCCGCTGCCGCCAGCACGATGGCATCGAAGCCACCTTCGTCAAGCTTGCGCAGGCG
>JBBQKT010000313.1:0-4239 GCA_038327205.1 Burkholderiales bacterium
GGCGATGCTCTGGCGGATCGCCAACAGGCCGCTGTGGAAGTAGGTGCCATCGCCCAGATTGGCGAAGATGTGCTTCTCGGTCGTGAACGGAGCTTGCCCGACCCAGGGCACGCCTTCGCCACCCATTTGCGTGAAGGTGGCGGTGTTGCGGCCGGGCATCCAACTGACCATGTAGTGGCAGCCGATACCGGCGACGGCACGGCTGCCCTCGGGCACGCGGGTGCTGGTGTTGTGCGGGCAGCCGCTGCAGAACCAGGGTGTGCGGTCGGCACCGCCAGCGGTCTTTTCCTCGGCCTTCAGCGCGCGCTCTTTGCTGTCGATCAGCGCGACGCGAGCATCAAGCCGTGCGGCCACATCGGCATCGACGCCGAGCTTCTTCAGCCGCTTGGCAATCGCGCGGGCAATGATGGCGGGTGTCAGGTCGGCCTGCGGGCGCAACAGCCAGTTGCTGCTCGGGTTTGGCAAGCTCCATTCGCCGCCGTCGCCCTCGCTGTCGTCGAACTTGCCCAGCACATGCGGGCGCACATCGCCGCGCCAGTTGTACAGCTCTTCCTTCAGCTGGTATTCGATCATCTGGCGCTTTTCTTCGACGACGAGGATCTCTTGCAGCCCCTGCGCAAAGTCGCGCGTGATCGTTGCTTCCAGCGGCCAGACGACGTTGACCTTGTGGACGCGGATGCCCAGGCGGCGGCAGGTGTCGTCATCCAGGCTCAGGTCGTGCAGCGCCTGGCGGGTGTCGTTGTAGGCCTTGCCGCTGGCGATGATGCCGAAGCGGTCGCGTTTGGCGGCGTTGGGATTGCTGATGACGTTGTGATTCAGCTTGTTGGCGCGGATGTAGGCCAGCGCGGCGTACCACTTGTGGTCCATCAGCCGGGCTTCCTGCTCCAGCGGCGCGTCGGGCCAGCGGATGTGCAGGCCGCCCTCGGGCATCGTGAAATCTTCCGGCAGGATGATGTTGACGCGGTCGGGATCGACGCTGACCGAGCTTGAGCTTTCAACAATTTCCTGGATCGTTTTCAGCCCCGACCAGACGCCCGAAAAGCGGCTCAAGGCGAAGGCATGCAGGCCCATGTCGAGAATGTCTTGCACGCTGGTCGGGAAGAACACCGGGAAGCCGACGGCCTTGAACACATGGTCGCTCTGGTGCGCGGCGGTGGAGCTCTTGGCGATGTGGTCATCACCGGCCACCGCAATCACGCCGCCGAACTTGGAGGTGCCGGCCATATTGGCGTGCTTGAACACGTCGATGCAGCGGTCCACGCCCGGCCCCTTGCCGTACCAGAGGCCGAACACGCCGTCGAACTTGGCTTTTTCGGGGAACAGCGCCATTTGCTGCGAGCCCCAGACGGCGGTGGCCGCCAGCTCTTCGTTGACGCCGGGCTGGAACACGATGTTCTGCTTGGCCAGGTGCTTTTTGGCCTGCATCAGCGACTGGTCATAGCTGCCCAGCGGCGAGCCGCGGTAGCCGCTGATAAAGCCGGCGGTGTTCAACCCGGCGATGGTGTCGCGGGTGCGCTGCAACATCGGCAGCCGCACGAGGGCTTGCACGCCGCTCATGAAAGCGCGCCCGCTGTCGAGCGCGTACTTGTCGTCCAAGGTCACGCGCTCTAGTGCGCGCAGCAGGTGATCGGGCAGGGGTGCATTCATGGCGTCGGGCTCCTTCAACAGGCCAGTGTAGGCAAAGCCCGGCGATCAGTGCTTGCGTGTTTTCTCTTCTCGCCGGTGTTTTGAGCAAGAATATTGCTGTAGAAATTGAAACGGAGTTGTTGTGGCCTCGAAAACTGCGTTGCAAGGGAAAACCATGAGCAAGTCGGCCGTTGGTGCGCCGCAGGCCGAGGCCGGTGCCGAGGACCTGCCCGCGCATGGCGGCGAGCTGGACCGTTTCGACGTCGCCATCCTCGCCGAGTTGCAGCGCGAGGCGCGTCTGTCGAACGCCGAGCTGGCCACCCGCATCGGCCTCTCACCCGCGCCGACCTGGCGGCGCGTGCGCTGGCTGGAGGAGCAGGGCTTCATCACCGGCTACCGGGCCGAGCTCGACCGCCGCAAGGTGGGCCTCGGCGTGCTGGCCTTCGTGCGCGTCGACGCCGACCGCAATGCGGCGTCGGCCACCAAGGTGCTGGAAGCCGCCATCCAGCAGCTGCCCGAGGTCATCGCCTGCCACTACATCAGCGGCGCCGGCACCTTCGAGCTGCAAGTGCTGGCCACCGACCTTGATGCCTTCAGCCGCTTCACCATCGATATCTTGCTGAACCTGCCGAATGTGAAGGACATCCACACGAGTTTCTCGCTGGGCGAGGTGAAGGCGGGGGCGGCCTTGCCCTTGGGGCATTTGAGGAAGGGGAAGTAGGCTGCCGCCTGGGCAACTGCAGCGGCAGAGCGCTGTTCGCCTGTGCGGCAGGTGGCGATTGCCTGCGGATCAGCCGTGTTGGGCGCGGTGGCGTCAGTTACCCTCGCGTCCCATGCCCGAGTCTTCACCGCCGATGACAAATTTGTCTGATCTGCTGCTGGGTACCGAGCGGGCCCAGCGCCTGCGCGTGCGGCAGGCCGGCTTCGCCCTTGTGCTGATGGCCTTGTGCGTGGTCGTCACCTTGCTGGCCTGTTCGCGCCTGGGTCTGCCTCTTGAGCCCTTGTTTATTTGGGCGGCGTGTTCGCTGGCGGGCCTGCTGGCGGCCTATCTGTCGATCCGCAGCGGTTGGTCACGGCGTTTCGAGGATCCGTCGCTGACCGTGGCGCAAATGACGTTTGCAATCGCCAGCGGCGCCGTTGGCTACGCCCTCTCAGGGCCGGTGCGGGCCATCGCGTTCCCGATCTTGATGATCATCCTGATGTTCGGCATGTTCCAGCTGCGGGCGCGCAGCGCCTTGTGGATCAGTCTGTATGCGCTCGGCTGCTTCGGTGCGGCCATGAGCCTGATGGTGCGGCAACAGCCCGAGGTCTTCAACCCGGATGTGGAGCTGGGGCACTTCCTGATGCTCGCCTTCATGGTGCCCACGGTGTCGGTGCTGGCCGGTCGGCTCAGCCGCATCCGCCACCGCCTTGGCGTGCAGAAGGCCGCGCTTGCCGAGGCGTTGGCGCAGATCCAGGCGATGGCCCTGCGCGATGAGTTGACCGGCCTGGTGAACCGCCGCCACATGCAGGCGCTGCTGGAGCAGGAAACCCTGCGCTGCGCGCGCACGGGCCGCAGCTACTGCGTGGCGCTTCTGGACATTGATCATTTCAAGCGCGTCAACGACCGTCATGGCCACGCCGCCGGGGATGCCGGTTTGCGGGCCTTTGCCAGTGCTGCGTTGGCCGCCATCCGCAGCGCCGACGTGCTGGCGCGCTGGGGCGGTGAAGAGTTCGTGCTGATGCTGGCCGACACCACGATGCCGCTCGCTACTGCCGGGCTGGAGCGGCTGCGCGCGCAGGTGGCCGCGATGGAGATCGCGGTGGGCGGGAAATATGTGCGTCTCACCGTCTCCGCCGGGCTGACCGAGCACGTCGCGGGCGAAACCTTGTCGCAGACGCTGGAGCGGGCGGACAAGCTGCTTTACGAAGCCAAGGCGGCGGGCCGCAACCGCCTGGTCAGCGGCTGATGAGCGGCTGATGAGCAACAGCACCTTGCCGCTGCGCCACCTGCTGGCAGCCCTGTTGGTGGTGGCCATCTGGGGCAGCAATTTCGTCGTCATCAAGTTGGCGCTGGGCGAACTGCCGCCGCTGTTGTTCGCGGCACTGCGCTTCACTTTTGCGCTGCTGCCAGCAATCATCTTCCTGCCCCGCCCGGCCGTGCCCTGGCGCAATCTGGCCACTTATGGCGTGTTGATCGGCGTGGGCCAGTTCGGGGTGCTGTACCTGGCGATGCGCACGCAAATCTCGCCGGGCCTGGCGTCGCTGGTGATTCAGACGCAGGTCTTCTTCACCATCTTGCTGGCGATGCGGCTGACGCGCGAGAAGGTGCAGGCCCATCAATGGATAGGCCTGCTGTTGGCAGCGACCGGCATTGGCGTGATCGTGTCGCACACCGACGGCAGCACGACGGTTACCGGCCTGCTGATGATTCTGTTCGCGGCGCTGTGCTGGGCGATGGCCAATATGGTGGGCAAGCAGGCTGGCCGCGTGAATATGCTGGCCTATGTGGTCTGGACCAGCTTGTTTGCGGTGCCGCCTTTGCTGCTGCTGTCGCTGCTGTTCGAGGGCGTGCCGGCCATCACCCGCAGCGTGCAGCAGCTGAGCTGGCAGGGCTGGGCGGCAGTGCTCTGG
>JBBQKT010000314.1:0-4236 GCA_038327205.1 Burkholderiales bacterium
GTTGACCGTGCCTGCTGCCCGCAGATAGCTGACCACCGCCTCGCGGTTTTCGTCCGGTGAATCGATGACGATCCGGCTGGCATCCAGCCCCGGAAAATTGCCGCCACCACTGGCCCGGTAGTTGTTGGTGACGACCAGGAAATTGGCCTTTTCATCAACGGGCTTGCCCTGATACGTCAGCGAGACGATGCGATGGGCGGCCGCGTCGAGCAGCGCACCGTCGGCGCTGTAGCGGGCCGGCTGGGTGACGTCGATCTGGTAGCTGACCCCGTCCAGCGTGTCGAAGTTATAAGAGCGGTAGGCCGGCGCGATCAGGTCCTGCTCAGGCGCACCCTTGGGATCGATCTGACGGAACTGGCCGGCTGACATTTCCAGCCACTCGCGCACCTCGGCCCCACTGATCTTCACCACCTTGATGGTGTTCGGGTAGACATACAGATCGGCCACGTTCTTGATGGCGATGGCGCCGGCCGGGATGTCGGTGTAGTTGCTGCTGCCCTGGCGGCCGCCCGCCTTGAACGGCGCTGCGGCCGACAGCAGTGGCAGTTTTTCATAGGCTGTGCCTTGCACCGCCGCGCGCAGATAGGCCAGTTGTGCATTCGCCACCAACTGCACCGACGGGTCATCCGTGACCTGGGCAAAGTAGCTGAAGATCGGCGTGGCGGTGCGCGCCACCTGACCGCGCACATAGGCCAGCGTCTCGACGTGTTCGGGGCCGATCTGTTGCATCACCAACGGATCGGCGTCCACCAGGGGCAAGCGGGTTTTTGGGTCCTGGATGGCGCGCAGGGAGGCGCTTGATCCACTGATCTTCCAGCCGCCACTGCGGTTGTTGAGCTGCAGGTCGATCACGCCCAGATGGTCGCCCCAGCGGCCCGGCATCACCGTCGGCGTGCCGAAGATGCTGCCCCGGGCCAGATCGATACCGGGATAGCCAGCAAATGCCGGGCTCGGGAACTCGGCATGGGCGTGGCCCAGCAGCAGCACGTCGACACCCGGCAAGCGTGCCAGTTGGGAGGCGACGTTTTCGGCGAACGGGGGTTGGGTCTCGTTCTTTTCGAAGCCGCTGTGCGCGATCACGATGACCAGATCAGCCCCCTTGGCACGCATCTCGGGCAGGAAGCGTTTGGCCGTCTCGATGATGTCATTCGCCACCACCCGGCCGGTGAGGTGCTGCTGGTCCCACTGCATGATTTGCGGCGGCACAAAGCCGATCACGCCGATCTTCAGTGCCTGCGCTTGCCCGGCTGCATCGGTAAAGCTGCGATTCAGCAGCACATAGGGCGTGAAGGCCTGCTTGGTCGGGTCGGACGCCAGCATCACATTGGCGTTGACGATGGGAAAACCTGCGCCCGCCATCGCTTGGCGCAAAAAAGGCAGGCCGTAGTTGAACTCGTGGTTGCCGATGTTGGCGGCGTCCACGCCCAGTGCATTGAGCACCTTGTAGGCCGGATGCACCGCGCCTGCGGCCAGCGGTTTGACCTTCGCCACGTAATCGCCCAGTGGGTTGCCTTGCAGCAGGTCGCCGTTATCGAACAGCAGGCTGTTCTTCGCCTCGCCGCGCGCTGCCTTGATGAGGCTTACCGTCTTGGCCAGGCCGTATTCGTCGGTCAGCCTGTCCTTGTAGTAGTCGTAATTCAGCAAATTCATGTGCACATCGGTTGTTTGCAGGATGCGCAGGGAAAGTTCGGCGGCTTGCGAGGGTAGGGCGGCGAACAGGAGGATGCTGGCGGCGAGGGTGCGAATCGATGGCATGGTTGGGGTCAGTCAGGGAGATGACGGCTTGGGTCTTGGCTGTCGTGGAGGATGCGCAGCACGTCGATTTCTCGTGTGCCTGAAACGTGTCGAAGGTAGATCACATGGCGGGCAGCCTGCCCGGGTCGGGCAATATGCGTTGCCGCGATGCCCGCGCCGAGCTCAGGTCGTGCGCTGACACGCAATTGGGGCAGTCCTTGCTCCAATCCCGACACGGCCAATTCGATCTGTTCGCTGTAGCGCAGCGCCTGGTGTTCACCAAAATGATCGACCGTCCAGATCAAAATCATTTCAAAGTCGCGCTGCGCCTGGTCTGACAGGACGACCGACCATGTCACGCGTCGGCCTCAGCCGGTTTTGATTGCACACGAGCCCGTATCACGGCTTCGCCACGTTGGCGCAGATGGAGTGCCGCGTCTGTGGCGCTTGCAAATCGGGTCGCGCGCCCGGCCTCGATATCGTCCACCCCGAACTGCACCTGCGCCTTCAGCACCGCAATCCGTGCCTCGAAGTCGCGGTCTCGCTCCTCCAACAGCCGAAGGCCTTCGCGCATCACTTCGCTGGCGTTTTGGTAACGACCACTTTTGACCAAGGACTCGACCCATTGACTTTGGTAATCGGTGATGACGAGGTTCTTGGTTGGCATGAGGGGCTCCTTGGCGTGATTGGCGGATTATGCCAATGCCCCATGAAAAAGCCCGCCGACCTTCACGGACAGCGGGCTTTTGGCGGGGGCGTGGGATTTACGCCGTCACGCCCTTGGCCGTCTCCGCATATTCCTCGATGCGGTCGAAGTTCATGTACTGGTAGATCTTGCCGCCGTCGGCGTTGACCACGCCCATGTCGGCGTGGTACTCGGCCACCGTCGGGATGCGACCCAGCTTTGAGGCGATGGCTGCCAGCTCGGCGGATGCCAGAAAGACATTGCTGTTTTTGCCCAGGCGGTTCGGGAAGTTGCGGGTGCTGGTTGACACCACCGTGGCACCTTCACGCACCTGCGCCTGGTTGCCCATGCACAGGCTGCAGCCGGGCATTTCCATCCGCGCGCCAGCCGCGCCGAAGGTGCCGTAATGGCCTTCCTTGGTCAACTCCTGCGCATCCATCTTGGTGGGCGGGGCGATCCACAGCTTGACCGGGATGTCGCGCTTGCCTTCGAGCAGCTTGCTGGCGGCGCGGAAGTGGCCGATGTTCGTCATGCAGGAGCCGATGAAGACTTCATCGATCTTGGTGCCGGCCACTTCGCTGAGGAACTTGGCATCGTCCGGATCATTCGGGCAGCAGAGCACCGGCTCCTTGATGTCGGCCAGATCGATCTCGATCACATGGGCGTACTCGGCATCGGCATCGGCCTTCATCAGCTTGGGATCGGCCAGCCAGGCTTCGACGGCGGCGATGCGGCGCTCCAGGGTGCGCTTGTCGGCGTAGCCGTCGGCGATCATGTTCTTCATCAGCACGACGTTGCTGGTCAGGTATTCCTTGATCGGCTCTGGGTTCAGGTACACCGTGCAACCGGCGGCACTGCGCTCGGCCGAGGCATCGCTCAACTCGAACGCTTGCTCGACCTTCAGATCGGGCAGGCCTTCGATTTCGAGGATGCGACCCGAGAACGCGTTGATCTTGCCGGCCTTGGCGACCGTCAACAGACCGGCCTTGATCGCGTACAGCGGGATCGCATGGACCAGGTCACGCAGGGTCACGCCCGGCTGCATCTGGCCCTTGAAGCGCACCAGCACCGACTCCGGCATGTCCAGCGGCATCACGCCGGTGGCGGCACCGAAGGCGACCAGGCCCGAGCCTGCGGGGAAGGAGATGCCAATCGGGAAGCGGGTGTGGCTGTCGCCGCCGGTGCCGACGGTGTCGGGCAGCAGCAAACGGTTCAGCCACGAGTGGATGATGCCGTCACCGGGGCGCAGCGACACACCGCCGCGGTTGCTGATGAAGGTGGGCAGCTCACGATGCGTCTTCACGTCGACCGGCTTCGGATAGGCGGCGGTGTGGCAGAACGACTGCATCACCAGATCGGCGCTGAAACCCAGGCAGGCCAGGTCTTTCAGCTCGTCGCGGGTCATCGGGCCGGTGGTGTCCTGGCTGCCGACGGTCGTCATGCGGGGCTCGCAATAGGTGCCGGGACGCACGCCCTGGCCTTCAGGCAAGCCGACCGCGCGGCCGACCATCTTTTGCGCCAAGGTGAAGCCGGCCTTGGTGGCGACAGGCGGCTGCGGCAGGCGGAACGTGGTGCTGGCGGGCAGGCCGAGGAAATCACGCGCCTTGGCGGTCAGCGAGCGGCCGATGATCAGGTTGATGCGGCCACCGGCGCGCACTTCGTCGAACAGCACATCACTCTTCAGCTGGAAGTTGATCGCCAGCTTGCCGTCTTTCTCGATCTTGCCGTCGTAGGGGTAGATGTCGATCACATCGCCCATATTGAAGGCCGATACATCGACCTCGATCGGCAGCGCGCCCGAGTCTTCCTGCGTGTTG
>JBBQKT010000315.1:0-4216 GCA_038327205.1 Burkholderiales bacterium
GGCCTGCATATCGTCCAGGGTGTCGAGCAACATGGCCGAGTAGCCGGCTTCGGTGGCGCGGTCCATCAGCGCCTGCGCCAGCATGCGGCCGAGCCCAAAGCCGCGGAACGCCGGACGCACGAACAACCGCTTCATCTCGCAGGCGTTGGGGGTGTCGGCATCGAGCAGCGGGCGGAAAGCCCCGCAAGCGGCCACCGCGCCGTCCACCAGGGCCAGCAGCAGCAAGCCGCCCGGCGCGAGGTATTCACCCGGCAATGCCGCCAGTTCGGCCTCGAAATGTTGGAAGGACAAATCGACGTCCAGGCTGGCCGCGTAATCACGCAGAATGGTGCGCGTGGCGTCCCAGGCATCGGGCGAGTCGGGGACGATGAGATCAATGGGTAAGGCGTTCATGCGACAGAAAGTTTAACCAGCCCCGCCACCGCTACGCCGCAGGCCACCAGCAGCGTCAGCGCCAGCAGCCGCGTGGCCCAGTTGTCGCGGGCAGCGGGCACGTCGGCCGGCAGTTGCTTGTCGCCGAGCAGCATCGGCGTGATGAGGTCTCGCTTTTTGCGCCAACGGTAGTACAGCACCGTCGCGACGTGCAGGCCCACAAGCCCGTACAAGCCCCATTGGCCAAAGCCCTTGTGATAGCCGGTCCAGGCCAGGCTCAGCTCGCTTGAGACAAAGCGCACCAGCGGCCCGGTGGTGGCAATTTCGTCGTCGGCAATCAGGCCGGAGCCGACCTGAACCAACAGCCAGGTGAGCATCGCCAGCACCGACAGCGCGCCCAGCGGGTTGTGTCCGACCTCAAAATAATCACCTGCCAAAGTTCGGCCACGCAGATAGCGCAAAAACGCCGCCGGGCCATAGACAAAGCTGCTGAAGCGCGACCAGCGCCCGCCCACCATGCCCCACAGCAGCCGAAATGCCAGCAAGGCCAGTGCCGCGTAGCCAAGGCGCAAATGCCAGACGGTGGCATTGCCGCCGAGCTTGGCCGTCACCACCGAGCCCGTCACACAAAGCACCAAGGCCCAGTGAAAAAGCCGCGTCGGCAAGTCCCAGACGCGCACCGCTTTTGTGGTTAAAAGTTCGTCGTTCATGGCCGAACGATAGCCGAGCAGCAAACCGGGCGCTGCTTGCCTACACTGCCACTTCCCACCACCCACTGAAGGACGCTCGAATGTTGACGATGATGATGAAGAAGCATGTCGTGATCGCCTTGGCCGGCATCGCCGCCGTCTGTACCGCGCTGCCCGCCTCGGCGCAGTTCCAAAAGCCCGAGGATGCCGTGAAGTACCGCAAGGCAGCGTTCAGCGTGATGGCCACCCATTTCGGCCGCATCGGCGCGATGGTGCAGGGCAAGGTGCCGTTCGACGCGGCGGCGGCTTCCGCCAATGCCGAGATCGTCGCCACGTTGGCACACCTGCCGTTTGGTGGGTTTGTGGAAGGCACGGCGGGCACCGAAAAAGGCATGGCCAAGGCCAGCATCTGGACCGAACGTGCCAAATTCGACGAGGGCGCCAAGAAATTGCAGGAGGAGACGGCCAAGCTGGCGACCGTGGCCAAGGGCGGCAATCTGGACCAGATCAAGGTCGCATTCGGTGCCGCCGGGCAGAGCTGCAAGGCCTGCCACGACAACTATCGCAACCAGTAACGCGGTCGATCAGGGCGAGCCGTTGCGGCCGTGCGCCATAAAGCCCGGCCGCTCGCTCAGGCGCTGGTAATAAGCCTCAACGGCAGGAAGCGACGGCTTGTCAATCGGCGCCGCCATCCAGCGGTGCACCGACAGCCCCAGCACCACATCGGCCAGCGTGAACTGCGGGCCAACGGCGTAAGCGCCGGTCAAGCCCAACTGTGCGTCGAGGATGGCGAGGTGCCGGTTCCAGCCGGCCACGCCAGCCGCCAGCAGCGCGGCGTCCTGATGCGCCGGGCTCTGCCGCACCAGACCCATGAAGGCATAGCGCCAGGCGTTGTTCAGCTCGCCGGCCTGCCAATCCATCCACTGCTCGACGAGGGCACGCGCCTGCGGCTCGGTGGGCAACAAGTCAACCCGCCCCTCGCGCCCGACCAAGTAGCGGCAAATGCTGTTGCTCTCCCACAGCACAAAGTCGCCGTCGATCAGCACCGGCACCATCGCATTCGGGTTGAGGCGGCGGAACTCGGGCGAACTCAAGTCAGGCTGCACCTCATGGGCCAGATCCAGACCCAGCTCGGCACAGGTCCACAGCACCTTGCGGACGTTGATCGAGGCGGCCTTACCGAGCAACTTCATAGCCGAATCTGCCCGTCAATCATCGGTGTCACATCACCGCCAATCCAGGTGTCCGCGCCCTCGCGCAGCACATGGATGCGGCCGGCGCGCTTGAGCGCTGCGCCCTGGGCAGCGATGTATTTGGCGGGCGCCAGACCAGCGTCTTGCAGCCAAAGCGCCAGGCCGGCGTTGAGGCTGCCGGTGACCGGGTCTTCGGGCACGCCGATGCCGGGCACAAAGGCTCGCACCTCGAACTGCTGGGGCGATCCCGACGGGTAGGCGCCGACGACGCCGAGCTTCAAGCCGCCCATCGCAACGAAATCGGGTGCCAGCGCCGTCACTGCAGCCGCATTGGCGAGCCGTGCGGCGATCCAGCCCGGGCCGTTGTCGACCCACACGACATTGAGCACCTCGGCGGCGCTCAGGCGCAGGGCGCTCAGCACCTGGGCATGGACATCGGCCTCCACCGGGCCGCTGCGCAGCAGGGGCGGTGCGGCAAAGGCCAGCCGCTCCTTGCTCGGCGTGCCGCCGCGCTTGATACGCACCAGGCCGATGCCGCACTCCTGCACCACCATGCCCTTGGTGCGGGGCTTGCCGCCGCTGGCAAGCCAGCAGTGCGCGGCGCCCAGGGTCGGATGCCCGGCAAACGGCAGCTCGCCGCCGGGCGTGAAGATGCGCACCCGGTAGTCAGCGGCCGGGTCGGTGGGGGTGAGCAGATAGATCGTCTCGCTGAGATTGGTCCAGCGGGCGAAGCTGGCCATCGCGCCTTCGCTCAAGCCGTCGCCATCGACGATGACCGCCAGCGGGTTGCCGAGCAAGGGCATCGCCGTGAACACATCGACCTGCGCAAAGCGGCGAGTCTGCAGGCTCATGTGAGCCCCTCGTCCGATGAGACCATCAACCGATCCCCCACGGGGATGCGAGCTTGCTTGGGTCGGCCCGGCACGGCGCTCATGGCGCGTGTTCCACCGCACCGTCCAGCGCTTCGCGCAGCACGCGGCCGAGGATGGCGACACCCTCGGTGATCAGCGGCGGGGTGAGCGTGACGAAGGACAGGCGCAGCGTGCGCGGGTCGGGCGAGTGGGCGTAAAAGGCCGAGCCGGGCACGAAGGCGATGCCCGCATCCACCGCCTTGGGCAGCAGCGCCATCGCATCCATGCCGGCGGGCAGGCGGATCCAGAAGAACATGCCGCCCTCGGGCTTTTGCCATTCGCAGCCGGGCGGCAGATGGGCCTTCAGCCCCTCGGCCATCGCGTCGCGGTTGGCCTTGTAGAGCGAGCGAATCTTTGGCACATGCTGGTCGAGAAAGCCGTTGCGGACGACCTCGTAGACGACCCGCTGGTTGAAGCCCGGCGTGTGCAGATCGGCCGCCTGCTTCGCCTGCAGCAGCTTGGGATACAGCTCGGGCGGCGCGATCACATAGCCCAGCCGGAAGCCTGGTGTCAGCACCTTGGAGAACGAGCCGAGATAGAGCGAACCTTCGGGCCACATGGAGGACAGCGAAGGCGGCGGCGCGGCGTCAAACCACAGGTCGCCATACGGGTTGTCTTCGACCAAGGGCACTTTGGCGGCGCGGGCGGCGGCCACCACGGCCGCGCGGCGGGCGGCGCTCATCACGCGGCCGGTCGGGTTTTGGTAATTGGGCAGCAGATAAGCAAAACGGGTGCCGGGCGCGTCATGCGGCAAACGTCCGAGCGCGGCGGGGTCGACGCCGTCGCCGTCGCTGTTGAGGCTGGTGAAGATCGGCTCGTAAGGCGCAAAGGCCTGCAAGGCGCCCAAGTAGGTGGGCGTCTCGACGGCCACCGGCGCACCGGCGTCGCACAAAATTTTGCCGACCAGGTCGAGCCCCTGCTGCGAGCCGGTGGTGACGAGCACCTGATCGGGCGAGACCCTCATGCCCAGCGCTTCAACCCGGCCGGCCACCCATTCGCGCAGCGGCGCGAAGCCCTCGCTGGACGCGTATTGCAGCGCCTCGCGGGCGTT
>JBBQKT010000316.1:0-4195 GCA_038327205.1 Burkholderiales bacterium
CTGGCCCTCGTGCGCCGGGTCGACGAAGAGCGCCCAGATGCTGGCGGTGCTGGCGTCGCCGATGGCAAAGGCAACGATCTCGCCGTCCACCTCAACCACCCAGCCCCGGCCGGTGACCTCGATCTGTCGAATCCACTCGTCGTTGCTGATACGGCCCGGGGTGAGGGTGTTTTCGCGCACGGCGTAACGGACGCGCCAGGTGCCGGCGGAGTCGCTGCGGACCGATTGGCGCAAGAGGGCTTTGGGGTTCTTCATGGGCCGCATTCTCGCCGGGTCGCGTCAGCGACAAGGCTGGATGCCCATCGCCGCGATGATGGCGGCCATGGGAACCCTCTACCTCGTCCGTCACGGACAAGCGTCTTTCGGCGCGGCCGACTACGACCAGCTCAGCCCGCTGGGCCATCGGCAATGTGTGCGACTCGGGCAGTATTGGCGCGAACGCGGCATGCAGTTCGATGCGGTGCTGACCGGCACGCTGAAGCGCCATGCGCAATCGCTGACCGGCATTGCCGAGGGGCTGGGTGCGCCGCTGCTGCCCTTGGTCTGGCCGGGGCTGAATGAGTACGACAGCGAGGCGGTGGTCCATGCCGTCCATCCCGGGCCGCTGCCCAAGGCCGACACGCCCGAGCTATACCGCCATCATTTCCGCTTGCTGCGCACCGGGCTGCAGGCCTGGATGCGTGGCGACACCGCGCCGGTGGGCATGCCGACTTATGCAGAATTTTCGGCCGGGGTGGCGGGCGCCCTTGATCACGTGCGGGCCAGTGGTGCGGAACGCGTGCTGCTGGTGTCCAGCGGCGGACCGATCTCCACCGCCGTCGGCCAGGTGCTCGCGACGTCCGCCGACACCACCGTCGAGCTGAATCTGCGTATCCGCAACGCCTCGGTCACCGAGTTCGCCTTCACACCCAAGCGCCACATGCTGCAAACCTTCAACACTCTGCCGCATCTCGACTCGGTGGAGGGCGCGGCGATGGTGACCTCGGCCTGAGTTCGCGAGGTGGCGGAAAATGCGGGGTTATGTTCACCGACCTGATCTCCCCTGCTGCCGCCGCCGATGCCACCACCCGTTTCCTGCGCCTGCTGGAAACGGCACTGGCCGACGGCCAGTTCGTCAAGCTGCTGCTCAGCAAACCGTCGGTTGTCGACCCAAGCCTGGAACGGCTGACGATCCGCGAAGTCGAGTTGCGCGGCGAGCGTCAGCTCTCGTTTCTGTGGAAACACCAGACCAAGGACATCACCAAAAACCACCCGCTGCGCGCCGCGCTGGCCGAGATTGCGACCCTTTTGGGCAGCCAATTTCAGAACGCCCACCTGCTGACGCAGAGCGAGGAAGTGCAGCTGGCCTTCAGCCGCAAGGGTCGGCCCAGCCTCCGCGTGTCGCGCGCCGAAGTGGCGGCGGTGGCGGTCGGGCACGACAAGGAGAAGCAGCGCTACCTGGCGCTGGACAAACCCTTCTGGGTCGATCTCGGCGTCACGCACCAAGTCAAGGGCGAGGCGCAGCTGGTGCCGGCGATGTCGCGCAAATGGAAGCAGATCAACAAGTTCATCGAGGTGTTTGCTGCCGCCCTGAAATCGTCGGCATTGGCCGACAGCCCTGATGTGTTTGTCGCTGATTTCGGCTCCGGCAAGGGCTATCTGACCTTCGCGATGCACGACTGGCTGAGCTCGCTGGGCAAGCAGGCGAGAGTCACCGGCGTCGAGCTGCGCGACGACATGGTGAAGCTCTGTGGCGCGGCCGCTGCCAAGCACCAAATGACCGGCCTCGTCTTTGACCAGGGCGATGTGCGCAGCTACACGCCCGCCCGACTCGACGTGATGATCGCCCTGCATGCCTGCGACATCGCCACCGATTACGCCATCCACCTCGGCCTGCGTGCCGGTGCGGAGGTCATCATGTGCTCGCCCTGCTGCCACAAGCAGATCCGCCCGCAGATGACCCTGCCGCCGCTTATGCGACCGATGCTGCAACACGGCATTCACCTGGGCCAGGAGGCCGAGATGGTGACCGATTCGCTGCGCGCCCTGCTGCTCGAAGCCGAGGGCTACGACACCCAGGTGTTCGAGTTTGTGGCGCTGGAGCACACCAGCAAGAACAAGATGATTCTGGCGGTCAAGCGGCACGGCACGGCGGCTGCGGCTGGCCTGGCACGGCGGCCGGAGGTGCTGGCGCAAATCACCGAGATCAAAAAGTTCTACGGCCTGCGGGAGCAGTGCCTGGAAACCTTGCTGGCCCCGTAGCCCGGAAGCAGCGCAGCGGAATCCGGGAATCGGTGTGGCCACGCGGCGTGGGGCTGTCCCCGCATTCCGCTTCGCTTCGTGCGGGCTACGAATGCCTGTGCGCTCACGGCAAAACAACGGGCCTACGCCAATCTGCGTATATCCCCATAGCCCCACCTTCCCCACACTCCGCTCAGTCGTTTCCTCTCCCGATCAACCGCTGCAAGGACTGAACGCCATGACCCTAATCTCCCGCCGTACGCTGAACCTCTCCGCGCTCGCCCTGGGCATCGCTGCCGTCGGCCTGCCGGCCTATGCCGCCGACACCATCAAGGTCGGCATCCTGCACTCGCTGTCGGGCACGATGGCCATCTCGGAAACGGTGTTGAAGGACACGGTCCTGATGGCGATCGACGAGATCAATGCCAAGGGCGGCCTGCTGGGCAAGAAGCTGGAGCCGGTCACCGTCGACCCCGCTTCCAACTGGCCGCTGTTCGCTGAAAAGGCCAAGCAGCTGATCTCGCAAGACAAGGTCGCCGTCGTGTTTGGCTGCTGGACCTCGGTGAGCCGCAAGTCGGTGCTGCCGGTCTTTGAGGAAACCAACTCGCTGCTGTTCTACCCCGTGCAATACGAGGGCGAAGAGCTGAGCAAGAACGTGTTCTACACCGGCGCCGCGCCGAATCAGCAGGCTATTCCCGCCGTTGAATACCTGATGAGCAAGGACGGCGGCAGCGCCAAGCGTTTTGTGCTGCTGGGTACCGACTACGTCTACCCCCGCACCACCAACAAGATCCTGCGCGCCTTCCTTAGAGCCAAGGGCATTGCCGACGCCGACATCATGGAGGAGTACACCCCCTTCGGCCACTCTGACTACCAAGGCATCATCGCCAAGATCAAGAAGTTCGCGGCCGAGGGCAAAAAGACGGCGGTGGTTTCCACCATCAACGGCGACTCCAACGTGCCCTTCTACAAAGAGCTGGGCAACCAGGGCCTGAAGGCCACCGACGTGCCGGTCGTGGCCTTCTCGGTCGGTGAAGAAGAACTGCGCGGCGTGGACACGAAGCCGCTGGTCGGCCACCTGGCCGCGTGGAACTACTTCATGTCCGTCAAGAACCCGGCCAATACCGAGTTCGTCGCCAAGTGGACCGCCTATGCCAAGGCCAAGGGCATCCCCGGCCACAAGGACAAGCCGCTGACCAATGACCCGATGGAGGCGACCTATATCGGCATCAATATGTGGGCGCAGGCCGTCACCAAGGCCAAGAGCACCGACACCGACAAGGTGATCGCCGCGATGGCCGGCCAGACCTTCAAGGCACCGGGCGGCTTCACCTCGACGATGGACCCGAAGAACCACCACCTGCACAAGCCGGTGTTCATCGGCGAGATCAAGGCCGATGGCCAGTTCAACGTGGTGTGGAAGACGCCCGGCCCGGTCAAGGCCCAGCCGTGGAGCCCGTACATCCCTGAGAACAAGGGCAAGAAGGACGAACCGGTAGCCAAGTAAATGTGTTGTGGGACAGACCTGCCGACGCCGCCGCAGGCTGCACGGCTGCTCTGTCCCCAACTGACTGGGCACGCGAACGCCGACCCTCTAGAAACACGCACGTCATCCCTGCGAAGGCAGGGATCCAGTCTCGTGGCAAACGCACGAGTGACGCGATTTTCACGACTGGATTCCCGCCTGCGCGGGAATGACGGCTTTCATGCGACGACCATGCTGATCCGACTCTGCGCGCTGCTGTTCTTGCTGCTGGCATCCGATGCGCAAGCGCTGACTCCCACCCAAGCCCGCGCCATCGCCGCCGGTGAAACCGACGAGCGCATTGCCGCGCTGAACGCGGCCGCCACCAGTGCCGACCCCGGCCTCGCGGTCTTCGTCAAAGCCCTGCTCGACGACGCGGTGAAGCTGACGCCGAGCCAGGTGCTGGTCATCGACGGCGCCAAGGTCAGCGACGCCACGACCGGTGCCGCC
>JBBQKT010000317.1:0-4193 GCA_038327205.1 Burkholderiales bacterium
TGCACCTGCTTTTCGGTCTGCCCGCCCGACATCGGGATCACCGTGCAACCGGCCCGCTCGGCGCCGTAATGCGCGCCCAGGCCGCCGGTGAAGAGGCCGTAGCCGTAGGCAATATGGACCATATCGCCAGGCCTGCCGCCAGCGGCGCGGATCGAGCGGGCAACCAGATTGGCCCAGTTGTCGATGTCCTGCGCGGTGTAGCCCACCACCGTCGGCTTGCCGGTCGTGCCGGACGAGGCATGGATGCGCGAGACCTGCGCCCGCGGCACGGCGAACATGCCGAACGGGTAGTTGTCGCGCAGGTCTTTCTTGGTCGTGAACGGGAACCGGGCCAGGTCGGCAAGGGATTTCAGATCGGACGGATGGACGCCGGCCGCGTCAAAGGCGGCCTTGTAGTGCGGCACGTTCTCGTAAGCGTGATTCAAGCTCCAGCGCATGCGCTCCAGTTGCAGCGACTGCAACTCGTCACGGCTGGCTTTTTCAATCGGCTCCAGATCGCCGGGGGCGGGAAATTTGACGGTCATGCCGACACCTCCAACACGACTGCCTTGCCCTTGACGCTGTAGGAGCGGCCACGGAAGACCGCGACCAGCTTGTCATCCTGATTGCGGACGGTGATGTCGTAAACCCCGGTGCGGCCGGCACGCGACACCTCGGTCGCGCTGGCCGTCAACACGTCACCCGCGAAGCCGGGGGCGACGATGTCGACATCAAAGCCCGAGGCCACGGTCCACACATTGTGCGAGTTGCAGGCGAGCCCAAAAGCGGTGTCGGCCACCGTCGTGATGAGGCCGCCATGGCAGGAACCAAAACCGTTCAGCATCGTCTCGCGGACAGTCATCTGCACGGTGGCTGCGCCGGGGGCGATGGCGCTGCACGCTATGCCCAGCGAGCGGCTGGCCTGGTCTTTGGACAACATGGTGTCGCGCACGGCTTCGGCAATGGCTTGTGGGCTCATTGTTGGATTCATCTCAGCGATCCTTGAATTCAGGCGTGCGCTTTTGCAGGAAAGCGGACTTGCCTTCCGCAAAATCGGCCGCTGCCGCCAGGCGACTCTGGGCCATGGATTCAGCTTTCAGCGCGGTCTCGAAATCCATCATCAAACCCTCGTCAAAGGCCTTGCGTGTCTCGGCCAGCGCGCACACCGGCATGGCTGCCAGTCGCTGCGCCAGCATCTGGGCGGCGCTGGCCAACTCGGCAGCGGGCACGCAGCGGTAGATCAAGCCCATCGCCGCGGCCTCGGCAGCAGGCAGTTTGTCACCCAACAGGGCCAACTGCAGCGCACGGGCGCGGCCTACGAGGCGCGGCAGCAACCAGGAGCCGCCGCAGTCGGGGATCAGACCGATCTTGGCAAAAGCCTGGATGAAGCTGGCCGTGTCGGCCGCCAACACCAGGTCACAGCCCAGCGCAAAACTGGCTCCCGCCCCGGCCGCCACCCCGTTGACGGCGGCAATGACGGGGATGGGCATATGGCGCAGGCGCAGCGCCAGCGGGGCATAACGTTCGTCCAGCAGCCGGCCGATGTCGGCCGGTGCATCGGCCAGATCCTGCCCGGCACAAAAACCCCGGCCGGCACCGGTGATGACGACGCAGCGCACGGCCTGATCCTCCGCCGCAGCGTCGAGCGCCTCACGCAGTTGCAACAACATCACCGAGGTGAACGCGTTCAGCGCCGTCGGGCGGTTCAAGGTCAGCGTGCGGACGGCAGCGTCTTGGGTGATTTGGATTTGCAGGTCGGGCATCGCGGAACTCCTGAGCGGTCGTCGCCAAACACTCTTGACCGACCGGTCGGTAGATCGTAAACCGCGATGTTGCTCGATGCAAGTCCGGCGCTCGGGTATTAACCCTGGGCCAAGGGCGATAGAACGGTCAACCGGTGACCGTGACCGCCTTCGCCAAGGCCGCCACCAAGGCGCTGGACGGTGGGCTGGCCCCCGCTGCCGTGCAGGCCGCCGCACCGGCCGCGACGGCCCAGCGAAGGTGCTGCTCAGGCGGGGCATCGGGGTGTTCCAGCAGGCTGTAAAGAAAGCCGGCCATCGACGCATCGCCAGCCCCCACGGTATCCACCACCGCAACCTTGGGCGGCGCAGCACTCCATGCCTGCTGGCCCCGGTACAGGGTGGCACCCGCCGCGCCACGCGTCAGCAGCAGCCAGGCGACCGGGTTCCATTCGCTGATCTTGGCCAGGCCCAGGTGGTGATCCGGGCTGCGGAACAGGCCACGCAGGTCTTCGTCCGAGACCTTGATGACATCGGCCAGCCGGCACATGCGCTCCAAGGTGTCGTCATAGCTCGAGTCCATCAATTGGCGGAAATTGGGGTCGTAGCTGACGAACTTTCCCTCTGCCTTCAGCATTTCGGCCAGGGCGACCAGTCGGTCAGCCAGCGGCTGACGCACCAGGCCCAAACAACCGAAATGGCCCCAGCGCAGCGCGCGCAGCCATCCCGCCGGCAGGCTCTCGGGGCGGAAGTGCAGGTCAGCGCTGTCATTGCCGATGAAGAAATAGGCGGGCGGATCGGTTTCATGCACCACGGCCAACAGTGGCGCTTTGGCCAATTGCTGGATAAAGCGCAGGTCCAGGTTGGCATCCACACTGGCCTGCCACAGCACCTGGCCAAACACATCGTTGCTGATGGCGCCACCAAAGGCACTCATCGCGCCCAGCGACGACATTGCCATCGCCACATTCCACGGTGCGCCGCCGGGCACACTGCGCCAGGTGTCGGGCCCGGTGCGTATGAGGTCGGTGAGTGCCTCTCCGAAAGACACGAAATGGGGCAGGTCGGGGTGAATAACAGCGGTGCTCATACCGTATTAGAAGACACGCCGCTGCCGATTGGGGGGGCGCGTGCACAATCCGCCGAATGATTTATCCCGTCATCGCACTGACCGACCACCGCCATCTGTCGCCACCGCTGGCGATTGAAACCCATGCACCCGACGGCCTGCTCGCCGATACGCTGGGCCGCCCGTTGCGTGATCTGCGCGTGTCCGTCACTGACCGTTGCAACTTCCGCTGCAGCTACTGCATGCCCAAGGAAGTGTTCGACAAAAACTATGCGTTCTTGCCACAGGCCGAGCTGCTCAGTTTTGAAGAAATCACCCGGCTGGCGCGGGTGTTCGTCGCCCACGGCGTCCAAAAGATCCGGCTCACCGGCGGCGAGCCCCTGCTGCGCCGCCATCTCGAACGGCTGATCGAGATGCTGGCCGCCCTGCGCACGCCCGAAGGCGCACCGCTGGACCTGACCCTGACGACCAATGGCTCCCTGCTGGCCAAGAAGGCGCAGGCGCTGAAAGACGCCGGTTTGCAGCGCATCACCGTCAGCCTGGACGGCCTGGACGACGCAGTGTTCAAGCGCATGAACGATGTGGACTTTGCCGTGGCCGAGGTGCTGGACGGCATCGAGGCGGCGCGCGCCGTGGGCCTGGCGCCGATCAAGGTGAATATGGTCGTCAAGCGCGGCACCAACGACGACCAGATCGTGCCGATGGCACGGCATTTCAAAGGCACCGGCGTCACCCTGCGCTTCATCGAGTACATGGATGTGGGCGCGACCAACGGCTGGCGGATGGACGAGGTGCTGTCGTCTGCCGAGGTGCTGGCGCGGCTGCAAAGCGCGTTCACGCTCAAGCGGCTGAACGCCAGCTCACTGGGCGAAACCGCTGAGCGATGGGGCTATGCCGGTGATGATGCAACGGAAGGCGGCGAGATCGGCCTGATCTCCAGCGTCACCCAGGCATTTTGCGGTGACTGCAATCGCGCCCGCCTGTCCACCGACGGCAAGCTCTACACCTGCTTGTTCGCCCACCGTGGCCACGACCTGCGTGCCGCGCTGCGGTCAGGGTCTTCGGCGGAACAGCTGGATACGCAGTTGGCGGGGCTGATCGGCCAGGTGTGGCGCGGCCGCAGCGACCGCTATTCACAACTGCGCGCCAGCGCGCCGGCAGACGCCGCGACACCGGGCGAACGTCGGGTCGAGATGCACTACATCGGCGGCTGATTTGATCCCGACGAGCTCCATCACCGGCCTGATCCTGGCGGGCGGCCGAGGCACGCGGATGGGCGGCGTGGACAAAGGCTTGCAGCCGCTGAACGGTCGGCCCTTGATTGCCCATGTGCTG
Source organism: Burkholderiales bacterium (assembly GCA_038327205.1). Taxonomy (GTDB): domain Bacteria; phylum Pseudomonadota; class Gammaproteobacteria; order Burkholderiales; family Burkholderiaceae_C; genus Paucibacter_A. Next base: position 4,123 of record JBBQKT010000317.1, read on the forward strand.
GCGCGTCTGAGTCACCAAGTCGGCCCCCTGCTCATCAATGCCAACCGCCATATCGATCACTACGCAGCCCT
>JBBQKT010000318.1:0-4133 GCA_038327205.1 Burkholderiales bacterium
GAACGGGTGATGCATCAGTCCGCACCGCCGGTGAATGCCGATGTGTTGCCCTTGCAAGAGCAGGGTGACGCGCTGGAAGCCAGCTTTGAGGCGCTGTGCACGGCGCTGCGGGCTGACGCTGCTGCGCTGCTGTCTGCGCCGGTGGTTGCTGAGGTGGCTGAGCCGTTGCCTGAGACATCGCCTGAGCCGTTGCCTGCGACATTGCCTGAAACATTGCATGAATCGGCGACTGAGCCGGTGCTTGAATTGCCGGCTGTGCCGGGCTTCGAGTTGCCGTCTGAACCCGTGCTGGAAGTTGCGGTTGAAGCGGATGCGACTTCGCTTGAAGCCGCCGCCGAGCCCGTCCCCGCCAGCGGCCCGCAGATCGACTGGGCCCGCTTCACCGATGGTGATGCCGACGACAGCGACGTCGAAGTCTTGGGCGGTGGTGCCCAGGCGATGGTGCGGGTGCGTGGCAGCCTGCTCGAACGCATGGCCACCCAGGCCGGTGAGGTGTCCATCCGCCGGGCGCGGCTGGAGTCCGAGCTGGCACAAATGAAGAGCTCCCTGCTCGACCTGGACGACAACCTGGAGCGCTTGCGCGGTCAGTTGCGCGAGCTGGAATTGCAGGCCGAAGCACAGGTTGGATCCCAGCAGGAGTTGGCCAAACAGGCCAAGGCCGGTGGCGGTGACTTTGATCCGCTTGAATTTGATCGCTACACCCGCTTCCAGGAGCTGACGCGGATGCTGTCCGAGTCGGTCGGCGACGTGGCCACCGTGCAGCGCGCTTTGCAGCGCAATGTGCAGCTGGGTGAAGACGAACTGGCCGCCCAATCGCGCCTGACCCGCGAGCTGCAAGACGATCTGCTGCGCACCCGCCTGGTTGAGTTTGATTCGCTGAGCGAGCGCATGCACCGTGTGGTTCGCCAGGCGGCGCGTGATGCAGGCCGCCAGGCCAAGCTGGAAATCACCGGCGGGCAGATCGAGCTGGACCGCAGCGTGCTTGAGCGAATGGCCGGTGCCTTCGAGCACCTGCTGCGCAACAGCGTCAGCCACGGCATTGAAGCGCCGGAGGTTCGCAAGGCCGCAGGCAAGCCCGCCGAGGGCACCGTGCGCGTGCAGTTGCAGCAGGCCGGTAACGAGGTTTTGTTGAACTTCAGCGACGACGGCGCGGGCCTGAACCTTGCCCGCATCCGTGAGCGCGGCCTGCAACTGGGCCTGATCGCGCCCGACAGCCCGCCGGATGATTCAGCGTTGACACGGTTGATCTTCGCCCCTGGGTTTTCGACCGCCACCCAGGTCACCGAACTGTCGGGTCGTGGCGTCGGCATGGACGTGGTTCGCGCCGATGTGAGCACCCTGGGCGGCTCGATCACCACCTCGTCGGTGGCGGGGCAGGGCGCGCAGTTTGAGCTGCGCCTGCCCCTCACCACGGCGCTGACCCAGATCGTGCTGCTGCGCGCTGGCGATCAGGTGATCGCCGTGCCCGCCAGCTTGATGGATTCGATCCAGCGTGTGCCCACCGGGCTGGTGGAATCGGCTTACGCCACCGGCAACCTTGAGGTGGCGGGCAGCCCCTTGCCGTTTTATTGGCTGGGCGGACTGTTGGGCCACAGCGGCCGCGGCCACGGCCATGGCAAGACCATGCCGGTCGTGCTGGTGAAGAACGCACAGCAGCGTTTGGCCCTGCATGTGGACGAGGTGATGGGCAACCAGGAGGTGGTGGTCAAAAACCTCGGGCCGCAGCTCAACAGGGTGCCCGGCCTGGCCGGCATCAGCTTGCTGGCTTCGGGTGACGTGGCCCTGATCTACAACCCCGCCGCGCTGGCCGATTGGTATGGCCTGGCCGCACAACAAGGCCTGCAAACAGCATCGTCGCAAAGCCTGGTTGAAACAGAAGACGCCGCGCTGGCACCGTTGGTGCTGGTGGTGGACGATTCGTTGACCGTGCGTCGCGTCACCCAGCGCCTGCTGGAGCGTGAGGGCTACCGCGTACAACTTGCCAAAGACGGTCTGGATGCGATGGAACACCTGGCCGCCGATGAATTGCCCTCGGTGGTGCTGTCCGATATCGAGATGCCCCGCATGGACGGTTTTGACCTGGTGCGCAATATGCGCGCTGATGCGCGTCTGGCAGCGCTGCCGGTCATCATGATCACCTCACGCATCGCGCCCAAGCATCGGGACTATGCTCAGCAGTTGGGTGTGGATGATTACCTTGGCAAGCCCTATGACGAGCAACACCTGTTGGCGCTGATTGCGCGTTACACGGCCCTTGCCAAGCCCGCTGACGAGATCTTGAATTGAAAATTTTTCATGTCTGAAGTCGTTGATCACCTGGCCGATCTGACGGGCTTTCGTGACCGTGATGTCATGGATGTCACCCTGGTATCGGCCCTGCGGGATCTGCTTGAACCCTTGTCTGTCGCCATCTTTCGTTGCTCAGGAGAAATTGGCCAAGAGCGGTGGTTGACGCGCGCACGCCTCGGGATTGGCGATGTGGTCGCGACCGCCGATCCCCTGTGGGCTGATCCGGCCAGTCTGCCGCATGCGGCCGATCATCCCCTGCGGCTCGACTGCATGCGCAGCCGCACCGTCCGGCAGGACCAGATTGGCGGGCAGTGGAACACGCTGTTCCCGATCGCCACCGACCGCGAGGTCGTCGGCGTGCTGGAGATCACGTCGCCAGCGCGGCTCAAGCCCAAGGACCAACGCATGGTCACCAGCATGCTGCGGATTTATCACAATTTTCAGGGCCTGCTCGACTACAGCGAGCGCGACACCCTGACCGGCCTGCTCAACCGCAAGACCTTCGACGAGAGCTTTATCAAGGTCTTGGGTGAGTTGCCGGCGCGTGCCGCCGAGGCCGATGATGGCCGGCGCCATGCAGGCAGCTCCAGCTACTTTCTGGGTGTCATAGACATCGACCATTTCAAGAAGGTCAATGACGGCTTCGGGCACTTGATCGGCGACGAGGTGCTGTTGCTGCTGTCCCGCTTGATGCGCAGCAGCTTTCGCTTTCACGACCTGTTGTTCCGCTTCGGCGGGGAAGAATTCGTCGTGCTGATGCGTTGCGAAGGTGATGCCAGCGGCGATGCCGCCCATGCTTTCGAGCGTCTGCGTGACAACACCGAGCACTATGTGTTTCCGCAGGTCGGCAGCATCACCGTCAGCATCGGCTTCACGCAGGTGCGCATCGGTGACTCGCCCGCCGGCGCCTTTGAGCGTGCCGACAACGCGCTCTACCACGCCAAGAACAACGGCCGCAACCAGGTCCGCAATCACGCCGAACTGGTGGCAGCCGGACAAATGACCGAACTTGCCTCGGTCAGCAATGTGGAACTTTTTTAATTAATTGACAACGAAGCGGCCATGACCGCACCGCCCTGTCGATGCCGTCAATGACCGGCCTGATCATGCTGATGGGTATCGCGACCAAGCACTCGATCCTGCTGATCGACTATGGGGTCATTGCGCGCCGCGACCACGGCCTGCCGCGTTTTGAGGCCATCATTGACGATTGCCGCAAGCGGGCCCGGCCCAGCGTGATGAGCAACATCGCCATGGGGGTGGGCTGATCACTCCGACCTTTCTGAGCCTGTTGGTGATCCCGGTGGCGTTCAGCTCTATGGACGACGAAATTCAGTGGCTGAGGCCTAAAAAACGCAGGCAGGCCGTGCTGGCCGTGTTGGACGTCCAGCCGTCTTGATCAAAGGAAATTAGATGTTGTTGCGATCACTCTTATTGGCCCTGTTGGTGGCCACCGGCACCGGCGCCGAGGCTGAGACGGTCGATATTGACTGGACCGATGCCAGCCGCGAGCGGGCCGTGCCGGTTCGTCTTTACTGGCCGGCGCAGGTGGCCGCTGGCCAGCAAGTGCCGCTGATCGTGTTTTCGCACGGCATCGGTGGCTCACGCCGGGGCTACAGCTACCTGGGCGATTACTGGTCGGCGCAGGGCTATGCCAGCTTGCATGTCCAGCATGTAGGCAGCGACCGCCAGATCTGGATGGGCAACCCGCTGGGCATGGTCGGGCGCTTGCAAACGGCGGCGCAAGACACCGAGGCGATCGCGCGGGTGCGCGACATTCGCTTTGCGCTCGACCAGCTGCTGCTGAGCGAACGCGGCGCACTGATCGACCTGCGGCGCATCGT
>JBBQKT010000319.1:0-4126 GCA_038327205.1 Burkholderiales bacterium
CAGCGCCCACCGCAGCGGGCCGCCCAGCGTGATCGTGCGCGAGCCCTGGCTGGCGGTGGCGCCGGTGGTGCATGCCGTGGTGCTGCACCTGATCCTCGGTGGGCAACAGGCCCGTGGCCTGCAGCAGTACCGCCAGGCGCATGTGGACATGCTGTGCGAATTGCTAGGCGGCGGCTGAACGGCCAACATCGCGGCCCAGATGGTGGCCTAGATGGCGGCTCAGCGGCTGTTTCACAGTGCTGGTCAAATTTCTACGGACACCTCGATACGTGGCATCCCCCTCACGACCGACGGGGTGCCGCAGGGGAGCGCGGTGGGACGACTGGCGCACGGGCTGCATCCACAGCGGGTGGCGCAGCCGCGCAGAGCGAGGCAAAGACATCGCAAAGACATCGCAAAGACGTCGGCAACCCACGAACACCGGCGGCACTGCGAGCGAAGTAGAAAAACAAAAAGCCTTCTAAGTCGTTGACTTAGAAGGCTTTTTTAGGGTTTTGCTACCAAAAATTTTGGTAGGCGCGATTGGACTCGAACCAACGACCCCCACCATGTCAAGGTGGTGCTCTAACCAGCTGAGCTACGCGCCTGAAGCCTCAGACTGTAGCATAGATTTTTTGGGGCCCGCCAAAGCAGCACCGCTATTTTCGTCGTGCCGCGCGCACGCCGTTGACCTGCGCGACGTTGCGCAGTGCGTGGGCGAGACGGCTGGAGTCGGCGACTTCAACGGTGAAGCTCATCCAGGCGGTGTCGCCCTTGCCTTTCGCGACCTTGACCGACTGGGTGTTGACCGCCGTGACATTGATCTTTTCTTTGGAGAAAACCTCGAGCACGTCGCGCAGCAGACCCTGGCGGTCGCTCGACTCCACCAGCACATCGACCGGGTACACGGCCGTGGCCGGCGCGCCGCCCCAGGCGACCGGGATGACGCGCTCCACCGCCCGCTGCGCCATCTGGCGAAAGTTGCTGCAATCGGCGCGGTGGATGGCCACACCCTTGCCGCGCGTGACATAGCCGCCGATCTCGTCCGGCGGCGCGGGGCGACAGCAGCGGGCCAAGGTGGTCAGCAGCGAATCAACACCGACGACCAGCACGCCGCCCTGGTTGCCGTTCTTGGGCGCGCTGACCTGGCTTTTCGAGCGACGTTGCACCAACAGTTCGTCGGCATCCGGCTCGGGCACCGGCGGGCGCAAGAGGATTTCGATATTGCGCAGCGAGAACTCGTCCTTGCCCACCACCTCAAACAACCCGTCGGCCGTCTTGAAGCCCAGGCGCGTGGCCAGCTCTTCGAGCTTGACGGCGGTCTTGCCCTCGCGCTGCAGCAGCTTTTCCACCAGTTCGCGGCCCTTGGCCACGGTCTGTTTTTCGGCCAGCGCGTTGAACCAGGCCCGCACCTTGGTGCGCGAGCGGGGGCTTTGCAAATAGCCCAGCTCGGGGTTGAGCCAATCGAGCGAGGGGCCGCCCTCCTTGGCCGCCGTGATCTCGACCGTTTGCCCGCTTTGCAGCCGGGTCAACAGCGGCACCATCGCGCCATCCACCTTGGCGCCCCGGCAGCGGTGGCCAAGTTGGGTGTGGACGGCATAGGCGAAATCGATGGGCGTGGCCCCGGCCGTCAATTCGACGATGGAGGCCTGCGGGGTGAAGACGTAAATACGGTCGTCGAACACGGCAGGCGCGGCACCGGTCTCGCCCTGCACCGCGTCGCTCTCAACAAAATCGCGTTCCCAGGCGAGCAGTTGGCGCAGCACGGCCTTGCGGGCCTGCGCCACCTGCGCGTCGAAATCGCCGTCCGCCAGCACGCCACCGGCATAACCACGCGCCCCAGCTTCCTTGTAGGCCCAGTGCGCAGCCACGCCGCTTTCGGCGTGTTCATGCATGGCCACGGTGCGGATCTGCACCTCCATCGGCCGGCCGTCTGGGCCGATCACCACCGTGTGCAGGGACTGATAGCCGTTCGGCTTGGGGCGGGCGATGTAGTCATCAAACTCGTCCGGCACCGGCGCATACAACTCATGCAAACGGCTCAGCGCGGCATAGCAATCGGCCACCTCCGGCACCACCACCCGCAGCGCGCGCAGGTCGAACACCCGATCGAGCGCCAGCGCCTTGCCCAGCATCTTTTTATGGATGCTGTAGATGTGTTTGGGGCGGCCCTGGACCGTGGCGGCCACTCCGTGGGCTTGCAGATCGGCCTGCAGCACTGCACGGGTGGCCTCAATGCGCTGCTCGCGCTCAACCCGCGTTTCCAGCAGCGCCGTGGCCAGCTCCCGGTAGCGTTCGGGTTGCATGAAGCGAAAAGCCAGGTCCTCCAGCTCCCACTTGATCTGCCAGATGCCCAGCCGGTTCGCCAGGGGCGCAAACACTTGCAGCGATTCGGTCGCCAAGCCGGGTGGGCAAGGCAGTTTGCTGGCGGCAAAAAAGCGCAGCGTTTGCAGGCGCGAGGCCAGCCGCAGCAGCACCACGCGCAGATCGCTGGAAAACGCCAACAGCATCTTGCGCACCCGCTCGGTCTGCGCCTGTCGATGCTCGGCGTCCTGCGCTTTGTTGAGAGTTTTAGCGGGCCTGGCCTGCGCTTCGCGGGCGGCGCGCTGCACCTGCACCAGCCGCCGCGTCGCCATCACCAGACTGGCATAGGAGGGCCCGAACGACTTGGCCACCAGCTCCTCGGGCTTGGTGAGGAAATCACCGGCATAAACAAGGTAGGCCGCAGCCTGCAAGGCCGGTGCTGCACCGATGCCGGCCAGGATGGCAGCCACGCCGTCCGCATGGGCCAGGGCCTCTTCGCCGGTATCCAGCGCCTGGCCGGCCAGCAGGGGCTCGGCAAAGGCGCGGGCCCGCAGGATGGGCGCGGCTTCGTGGGCGCCGGGGTCCACCTCCAGCAGTGCCACGATGGGTGCGGCGCTCGGTGCGCTGCCTTGCAGAACGGTCTTCATGCGGGCAGCAAGAACTCCCGCACGGCAGCGACCTGGTCGGCTTGCATCAGGGTGGGCGCGTGGCCCACGCCGGCAAATTCCACCAACTGCGCGCGCGGCCCGCGTTGCTGCATGACGGCAGCGGTGTCGGCCGACAGCAGATCAGAGTCCGCCCCGCGCAGCAGCAGGGTCGGGCAGCGGATGGCGTCATAGGCACGCCACAGCGCGGCCTCGCCCTGGGCAGAGAGCTCCGGGGTCACGGCCTTGAAAGGCTCGGCAATCTTGGGGTCGTAATGCAGGCGAAGCTGGCCTGCGCTGTCCACGCCGTCCGACTTGAACATCGGCGCCGACAAGGCCGCCCACTGCGCCGCGCTGTGCGGCCCGAAGCCGGCCGAAATGCTTTTCAGGTAGTCGGCACCCGCCTCGGCCGAATCGAAGCGCAGCGGCTGGCCCAGATAGCTGCCGATGCGCAGCAGGGCCTCGTAGCGGATGGCGGGGCCCACATCGTTGAGCACCAGCCGGCGCACCGGGCTGTTCGGCAGCGCGGCCAGGCCCATGCCGATCAAGCCGCCCATCGAGGTGCCCACCCAATCGAGCTCGGTCACATCGAGCCGGGCAATCAGGCTGACCATATCGGCCACATAGGCGGGGATCTGGTAGCCGCCCGGATGGGCCAGCCAATCGGACTCGCCACGGCCCACCACGTCGACGCTGATGACGCGGTAGCGGTCGGTCATTGCCGCGGCCAGGGTGTCGAAATCACGGCCCTGGCGCGACAGGCCGTGGACGCAGACAAGGGTGGGCGGCTTGGCGGCGCTGCCGGTGTAGGCCCATTCCCAATAAGCCATCCGGTGCAGGCCGGCGGCCCCCAGGCATTGGACGAATTTCAGCTTTGGTGTTGCCATGAGGAATGCTCCAGTTGCCGGGCATCCTAGCAAGCACCCGCAGCCATGTTTCCAAGAGCTAGCGCGTCATCAGCACCACCCCGTTGACGTTCACACTGACGGTCGCCTTGCCCGCCTCAACCGGCAGGGCCTCATCGGCCGACAGGGCCATCGTCTTCAGGCGCATCGGCGCAGCCTGCGCCATCATCGGCGCGGCCGATTCGCTGCTGACCGTGACCTCGGCGATCTGGTAGCCGCCGTAGCCGAACTGGCGGGCGTAATCGGCGGCGCGGGCCCGGTAGCGGGCAATCGCCTGGGCGGTGACCTCGGCCT
>JBBQKT010000320.1:0-4126 GCA_038327205.1 Burkholderiales bacterium
CTCATCGCTCCACTTGATCAGCTTCATGTCGTCGGCCACCGGGTGTTCGCGGTACCAGTCGATCCACTTGTAGCCCTCGATGCCGGCTTCCTTGTTGGGCGACCACAGCTCCACCACCCAGAACAGCGCGCCCAGGTGCTCGTAGAGCCAGTCCTGCGTGCCGGTGATGACTTCTTTCGGGTGGTATTTGAAATCGTGCCAGATGCTGATGGCCGGATAGCCGGTGGCCTTGGCGCCCATTTCCGAGAAGCGCTTGTAGCTCCACAGGTCCTCGGGAATCATGTCGTCGTCGCTCTGCGTGCCCATCGGCCGCAGGATCACGCCGCTGTGCGTGTGATAGCTGATCGCAGCGCCGATATTCGGGTGGGCGACGATGAAATCGACCATCGCCCGCACCTCGGGTTCGCTGGTCGGATAGGGGCCGGCCCCCAACTGTTTGTGCTCCTGCCGCCACTCGCTCGGAAAGTTGCGGTTCAAGTCCAAGCCCTCGCGGTCCTTGTTGACCGTCACGGTCAGGCCGTCGTGGTGCTTGATGAAGCCCTCGGGAATCAGGCGGAAATACTCGCCGCCGAACTCACCGGGCTCGCGCGCCACCATCAGCCGCGGGTCGTCGGCGTGCTTCTTGTAGCCGCCATGCGGGTCCGGCACCCGCATGCTGAGAATGCGGCCGTCGCCGTCCACGTCTTCAATCGTCAGGCCGTCGACCGGCACCTCGTCATAGGGATAGGGCCGGGTGGACGAGCGAATATGGCGTGGACGGTCGGCCAGGGCCAACTCGGCGCCGTCAGGGTTCAGGCGCGGCACCATGTAGATGACGCGGGTGTCGAGCAGATGGGTGACTTGAACGTCAGTGCCGTACTTGGTCAGCAGGTCGTTCAAGTAATAAAGGCAGGTAGTCGTGGCGGTCAGCTCGGCGGCGTGGATGTTGCCGTCAAGCCAGAACGCGGGCTTGTCCACATCGGCGCCGGTGGCGGTGTTGGTCAGCACCAGCACCCAGATATTGCGGCCCTCATGGCTCTGGCCAATGGAGCGGACCGACACCAGGTTCGGCCGCGCCTCGGCGTAGGCGAACAACAATTCGGTCAGCGGATCAAAACGGTAGAACTCGTCAAAGCGTGGGGTCGGTAAGGCGGCCATGGATGCTCGTCAAGTTAGGGATTGCTAGTTACATATTGTCCCGAAAGTCCACGCCTTGTATATGGGTAACAGCCCGTGTTCACTGCCCCTTGAACAGGCCCTGAAACTGCCTTGACACCGCAAGTCTCTCAGGTCGGCCGCGCAAGCTGATGACCATCGCGTTTTCATCGATGCGGGTGGCGCTGGCGATACAGCGGCAGTTCACCAGCACCGAGCGGTGGATCTGCCAGAACTGCTCGGCGTCGAGCTGGGTCAGCAGCTCTTTCAGCGGTGTGCGGATCAGCGCCTCGCCGCCGGTGTGGACGACGCGGGTGTAGCGGTTGTCGCTCTCGAAATAGACGACGTCGTCCGGCGCGATCAAGGTGATTTCGCGGCCCAGGCTGGCCTGGATCGGACGGGCGCTGGGTTTGGAGGCCGGCAGCAACTGCCGCAGCAGCGCTTGCAGGTCAGGCGTGTGTGTAGCCGCGCTGCGGGCGCGCACCCGCGCCAGGGTTTGCGCCAGCCGGGTGTCGTCCACCGGCTTGAGCACATAGTCGAGCGCACCCGCCTCAAACGCGGACAGCGCATGGTCGCCGTAGGCGGTGACAAACACGATCTGCGGTGGTTTCGCCAGGGCGCTCAGGCGGCGCACCACGTCCAGGCCCGACAGGCCCGGCATGCGAATGTCTAAAAAGCACAGCGCCGGTTCATGGGCCAAATAATCGTCCCAGGCATCAACGCCGTTGGCGCTGGCAGCCACGATGACCAGTTCCGGCCAGAGCCGACCCAGGGCGGCACGCAATTGCTCGCGCGGCGCTTCTTCGTCGTCGGCAATCAGGGCATTCATGCGTCAAGGCCCGCTTCGTTGATCTCGATGCGGGCCAGGCAACCCGGATGCAGCGCAGTGAGCGCCAAGCTCGCCCGGTCACCGAACTGCTGCTGCAGGCGGGCGCGGGTGTTGGCCAGACCCACGCCGGCCGTGTGTGAATCAGCCAGCCCGGCGCCGTCGTCGGCCACCTCCAGCCGCAGCAGGGTGCCGATCTTTTGCACCGCCACGCGGATATGCCCGCCCGCCAAGGCCGGCTCAATGCCATGGGCCATCGCGTTTTCGACCAGGGTCAGCAGCGCGCCCGGCGGCAGCAGCAGGCCGTTGAGCGCGGGCGGCGCATCCACCGTCCAGCTCAGCCGCGCGCCCAGCCTTGCCTGCATCACGGCCAGATAGCTGCGGACGATTTGCAACTCCTCGGCCAAGCTCAGCGTCTCGCGCTCGAACATCGGCAGGGTGGCACGCAGGTACTCGGTGAACGAGCGCAGGGTGGTGCCGGCGCGGGCATCCTGGGTGTCCACCCAGTGTTGTAGCGAGGCCAGGGTGTTGAACAGGAAATGCGGCTGGATCTGGGCGGTGGCGAGGCGCCGGGCGAGCTTCATACCCTGGGCCTGAATATCCAGCTCGCGCAGCCGCGCCTCAATTTGCTGGACGCGGTAAACGGTCAAGAACCACCATGAAGTCAGAGTCACAACGATGGCCGTCAACAGCATCAGCATCGGCACATCACGCTGCGCACGGTCCACATGCAGCTGGCGCAAGCACAGGGCCAGAGCGAGCAGAAGCAGGGCTACAGCCAGCGTCGCCAGGTTCAAGCGCAGCCGCGTCGGCTTGCGCCACAAGTGCTTGGCCACCAGCAACGCCAACCAGGCGCTGACCAGGAAGGCCACGCTGCTCAGCGCCACCACGTGCTTGTCCATCCCTCTGTAATTGAGCGCCAGCAGGATCACGACATTGCTGAGGACATAGCCGTCGATGGCCTTTGGCCAGGGCTGCTGCCCGGCCCGCGCCATCTCGTCGGCGGTAAAGACGCGGCGCGGGCCGGGGCACAGCCATTGCGACCAGTGCATTGAAATTCCGGTGTTGTCTTGCATGGGCCGCAGTCTAGGCGGGGCTGGCCCAGCTGCAGCGTGCACTGCGGCGAGCGGCAGGGCCACCCGCGTGAACAGCAGCCTCAGGCGGCGAGCAGCGCCCCGTCCTTGAACACCAACAAGGCACCCGGCTTGAATGCCACCCAAGCCTCATCCAGAGTCAGCGGCTCGGTGGCGATGACGGCCACCCGGTCACGGGTGGTGGTGTGCGCGGCGAAATCAACACTGAGGTCATCATCTTGCAGCTGCACGCGGCCAAACGGATGCTGGCGCTCCAAGTAGTGCAGCTGCGTCGACGCGTGGGCCCACAGTGCCTCGCCGTTCGACAACAACATATTGAAGGTGCCGTGGCGGGCCAACTGCGGCATCAGCTCACGCAGGGTGTGGCTCAGCTCCTCAATCGACGGCACATCGCAATGCGCCTTGGCCAGTTCCTGCATCAGCCAGCAAAAGGCCCGCTCGCTGTCGGTGGCGCCGACCGGCTTGAACGCGGCATGCAGGCGCGGGTTGAAACCCTCCAGATTGCCGTTGTGCGCAAACACCCAGTAGCGCCCCCACAGCTCGCGCTGGAACGGGTGGGTGTTCTCCAGGCTGACGCTGCCCTGTGTGGCCTTGCGGATATGGGCGATGACGTTGTCGCTCTTGATCGGGTAATGTTTCACCAGCTCGGCCAGCGGCGAGACGCGAGCGCTGTGGTGATCGACGAAATGCCGCAGCCCCCGGCCTTCGAAGAAGGCGATGCCGAAACCGTCCTTGTGCTCCTCGGCCCGCGTGGTCAGGCCGGTGAAGCTGAACATCACGTCGGTCGGCGTGTTGGCATTCATGCCGAGCAGTTGGCACATGCCGGTTATTCCAGGAACAGCCTGGAAAGGCCCTTGAAGCTGACCGGATTGCCGGGGTTGCTCGTTTCGTTCAACACGCCGCTCATCCGCTTCAACAGCCGCGGGCTGCGCTGCGCGCGCCAGATCAGCAGGTCGGCGATCCACGGGTGGGCATTGACCTTGTTGGCCCGCTGATACAAATCGAATTTGGGTTTCAGTGCCGTCAGGCTTAGTGCGTAACGGCTGCGCACCAGGTCATCGGTGCCACCCGC
>JBBQKT010000321.1:0-4089 GCA_038327205.1 Burkholderiales bacterium
CTCGCCGACGACCTGGAAGAACGGCAAGACCTGAAGGCCAAGCTGGTCGGCGCAATGGCCTATCCCGCCATCGTGTCTGTGATCGCCGTGCTGATCGTGATCTTTCTCGTCACCTATGTCGTGCCGCAGATCGCCACTGTCTTCACCAGCTCCAAGCGGGCCCTGCCCGGGCTGACCGTGGCGATGCTGGCCATCAGCGCGTTTGCGCGGCAATGGGGCTTGCTGATGTTGGCAAGCTTGGTCGCGGCGGTGGTGGCCGTCGGCTACGCCCGCCGCGGGCAGGTGTTTCGAGAAAAATTCGATGCTGCGTTCTTGAACCTGCCGCTGTTCGGGCGGCTGGCACGCGGCTACAACGCGGCCCGCTTTGCTGGCACCTTGGCGATGCTGGCCGGCTCCGGCGTACCGATCCTGAAAGCGCTGCAAGCCGCCGCCGAAACCCTCAGCAATGCCGCCATGCGCGCCGACGCGCTCGACGCGCTGGTGCAGGTGCGCGAAGGTGCGCCGCTGGGCTCGGCCCTGGCCGGCAAAAAGCGCTTCCCCGGCCTGTTGGCGATGTTCGCCCGGCTGGGCGAGCAGACCGGTCAACTGCCCGAAATGCTCGACCGCGCCGCCCGCCAACTGGGCAACGAGGTGCAGCGCCGCGCGATGACCGTCGCCACCCTGCTGGAGCCGCTGCTGATCGTCGCCATGGGCGCCATCGTGCTGCTGATCGTGCTGGCGGTGCTGCTGCCGATCATTCAGCTGAACACCTGGGTCAAATAGTGAGCCCCTGGCCGACGTGGTCGTCATCCGCCCGCCGAGGGGGCAATTGACCATGCCCACCACCCTGGACGGCCAACTCGTCGTCGCCATTTCGTCCCGCGCCCTGTTCGATTTCGAGGAAGAAAACGAGCGCTTCGAGGCCGGCGATGACCGCGCCTATATGGCCTTGCAACAGCAGCGGCTGGACTTGCCCGCCAAGCCGGGTGTGGCGTTTTCGCTGGTCGAAAAATTGCTCGGCTTCAATGTCAAAGGCGAGGCAGCGCGGGTTGAAGTGGTCGTGCTGTCGCGCAACGACCCGATCTCCGGCATGCGGGTGTTTCGCTCGGCCGCCCATTACGGTCTGGCGATCGAGCGCGGCGTGTTCACGCGCGGCGGTTCGCCCTGGCGCTATCTGCGGCCGCTGAAGGCGCAGCTGTTTCTGTCGGCCAACGAGGCGGATGTGCGCTCGGCGCTGGCGGCCGGGGTGGCGGCGGCGCAGGTCTACCCGCTGTCCAAACATGCCTCGGCGGCGCACCCGAAAGAGTTGCGCATTGCCTTTGACGGCGATGCGGTGCTGTTTTCGGATGAGTCCGAGCAGCTGTTCCAGCGCGAGGGCCTGAGCGCCTTTCAGACCCATGAAACGACCCACGCGCTGCTGCCGATGGCGGCCGGGCCGTTCAAGCCAGTGCTGGAGGCGCTGCACCGGCTGCAACAGTCGCCCAGCGGGCAGATGCGCGTTCGCACTGCCCTGGTCACCGCCCGCAGCGCCCCGGCCCACGAGCGGGCGATCCGCACGCTGATGGACTGGCAGATCGAGGTCGATGAGGCGATGTTTCTCGGCGGCCTGGCGAAGGGCGAATTCCTGCGCGAGTTCGAGCCGGATTTCTTCTTTGACGACCAGGTCGGCCATATCGCCAACGCGAGCCTGCATGTGCCGTCGGGCCATGTTGCCTCGGGCATCAAAAACACGGGGTGACGAACGGCTGAACGGGCGCGGCTTGGTCACAATGCGGGCCTTCACCGCCCAAGGATTCCCATGCCGCTGAACGCCCGCCGCCTTGCACTGGCCGCCCTGATCCTGCTTGGCCTGTCCGCACAGGCCGCCCAGGCCGCACCAGAAGGTTTTTACCGCCAGCCGGCGATCCAGGGCGGGCGGCTGATCATCGTCGCCGAGGGCGATTTATGGACGGTGGGCTTGAGCGGCGGCACCGCCCAGCGGCTGACCACCCACCCCGGCTTCGAGACCCTGCCCACTGTCTCCCGCGACGGCCAGTGGCTGGCTTTCGTGGGCCAGTACGAGGGCAACAGCGGCAGCACGGTGAACGGCAGCGGCGATGTCTACGTGATGCCCTTCGCCGGCGGCCTACCCCGGCGGCTGACCTGGGAAGGCACGGGCATCAAGGTCTGGGGCTTCAGCACCCAGGGCGAGGTGATCTACACCGGCCCGACCGTCAGCGGCCAGCCGGGCAGCCAGCTGTTCGCCGTCGACCCGAAGACCGCGCTGCGCCGCACCCTGCCGGTGGCCCAGGCCAGCGACGGCGCGCTGAGCGATGACGGCCGCACCCTCTACTTCACCCGCATGGGTCTGCGCAACGACAACGCCCGCCAGTACCGGGGCGGCGCTCTCGCGCGGCTGTGGGTGATGGACTTGAACAGCAGCGCCGAAGCGCGGCCCCTGGTCGCCGAGGGTGCGAATGACCGCCGGCCCATGCCCTACACCGCCGCCAACGGCGAGGCCCGCATCGCGTTCTTGTCCGACCGGGATGGCACGGTCAATGTGTGGTCGGTCAACGCCGCAGGCCAAGACCTGCGCCAACACAGCCGCAGCAAGGGCTGGGACATCCGCCATGCGTCGGTGGACGGCAGCAAGTTGACTTATGCCGTCGGCGCCGACATCCACCTGCTCGACCTGGCCAGCAACGCCGACAGCCTGGTGCCCATTGCCCTCAGCGGTGACTTCGACGCGCAGCGCGAGCGCTTCATCAAGCGGCCGCAGGACTATCTGGTCGACACCGCTTTTGCGCCCAATGGCGAGCGCGTGCTGCTGAGCAGCCGGGGCCATCTGGCCACGGCCGGCACTGGCCTGCTGCGCCGCGCCGAACTGCCCCAACCCCCTGACGGCCGCTGCCGCAAGGGCGAGTTCAGCGCCGACAGCAGCGCGGTGTTTGCCCTGTGTGACTTTGCCGGCGAGGTGGAAATCTGGCGCTTTGCTGCCAATGGCACGGGCAAGCCCGAGGCCATCACCCGCGGTGCCACCGCGTTGCGACTGGACCTGAGCGCGTCGCCGGACGGCCGCTACCTGGCCCACACCGACAAGGAGGGCCATCTGTTCCTGACCGACCTGAAGGCCCCTTCCCAAGCCGCTGCCACCCGGCTGATCGACCACAACCAAGTCAGCGGTGGCTATGAAGGGCTTGCCTGGTCGCCCAACAGCCAGGCGCTGGCCTTTGTGCGGTCGACCACGAGCCGAGATCGCGGGCAACTGCAGCTGTTCACCGTCGCCGACGGCAAGACGGCGACCTTGACCACTGACCGCTACGACAGCGCCGCCCCGGCTTTCACGCCGGACGGCCGCTGGCTCTACTTTTTGTCGAACCGCCACTTTGCCGTCACCGGCCCCGGCGCGCCCTGGGGCGACCGCAATATGGGCCCCTACTTTGACCGGCGCACCCGCATCTACGCGCTGGCGCTCCAGCCTGGCCAGCGCTTTCCGTTTGCCGCGCGGGAGGAATTGACCCCGCCCGAGCCCGAGGTCAAGAAAGATGCAAAAGCCATCCCGCCCGCCATCGCCACGGTGGGTCTCGCGCAGCGGCTGTTTGAAGTGCCGCAGCCAGCCGGCAACTACAGCGCGCTGCGCAGCGACGGCAAACGGTTGTGGTTCCTGGAGACCGAGCTGGGCGGGGCCGAGCGCAAGGTCAACCTGATGAGCCTGCCCATCGATAACCTGGGTGGCAAGCCCGAACTGCTGTCGGCCGACGTTCAGCAATTCGAGCTGAGCGCCGACGGCAAGAAGCTGATGCTCAAGCGCGGGCTGATCAATCCCACCAACCTCGCCGCCGCCGAGATTTTGCTGCTCGACGCCGCGCCCAAGTTGCCGACCGAACTGCCCCGCCACCAAGTGAAATGGAGCGATTGGCAAGTTGCCACCGATCCCCGTTCTGAATGGCGGCAGATCTTTGCCGACGCCTGGCGCATGCACCGCGACTACTTCTACGACAAGGCGATGCACGGCGTCGACTGGCCCGGCGTGCGGCGCAAATACGAGCCGCTGCTGGCGCGCGTGACCGACCGCGCCGAGCTGGGCGAGCTGCTGGGCATGATGAGTTCAGAGTTGGGCGCGCTGCACAG
>JBBQKT010000322.1:0-4077 GCA_038327205.1 Burkholderiales bacterium
CCGCACCGTCAGCGCCAGTGCGCGCTTGACCAGCTTGGCATTGGTCGGCTTCAGGTCGACCATCAAATTGCCATAGACCTTGTGCAGCTTGACCATCAGGCTGCTGGAAAAGGTGTTCAGCGCCATCTTCTGCGCGCTGCCCGCCTTCAAGCGCGTTGACCCAGAGATCACCTCGGGGCCGGTGTCGAGCGTAATGCCGATGGCGGCGGCGGCGGTGACCGGTGCCTCAGGGTTGTTGGCAAAGCCTATCGTCAAGCTGCCCGAGGCTTTGGCGGCTTCGATGGCGCCCAGCACATAGGGCGTGCCGCCCGAGGCGGCCAGCGCCAGCAGCACATCGTTGGCCGTGGGTTGCAGGGCCAGCAGGTCACGCCCGCCTTGCTGCGCATCGTCCTCCGCGCCCTCGACGGCCACGAACATCGCTTTCTCGCCACCCGCCAGGATCGCGACCGCCCGCTCGCGCGGCCAGGAAAAGGTGGGGTACAGCTCCACGCTGTCCAGCACGCCCAGCCGCCCCGAGGTGCCCGCGCCCGCGTAGAGGATGCGGCCACCGGCCTGGATGCGCGGCAGGGCGGCAGCCACTGCAGCGGCCAGTTGCGGCCCGGCCGCCCGCACCGCGTTGACCGCCTGCAACTGGTCTTCGATGAAGGCATCGACCAACTCGGGCAGGGCATAGAGATCAAGGTCGGGATGGCGGCTGCTGGGGGATTCGGTATTGAGCATGGACGGCGTAGATAGATGAAGGCGGCGAGCGTGGCTACTGTAGCGGCGCGGCTACGGCCCGCCCATGCCGACAAGGCGGCACACCATCACCCGAAGTTTTTTTAAAAATGGCTGTAAGTACCGAAAGGCTTGCGGCGACAGAAGCTGGCAAGTCAGAAAACAAACAACGCTGACGCGCACCAAACCTCAACCCACCGTTCAACCACCCCGCAGGAGATTCACATGCAAACATCCAACACCTTCAAGACCGGCCTGGCCATCGCATCCGCTGCTGTCGCCCTGTTCGCCGCAACCGGTTTCAGCACCGTCGCCCACGCTGCCGATGACGGCATGGTCAAGTGCTCGGGCATCAACAGCTGCAAGGGCTCGTCCGACTGCAAGACGGCCAAGAGCGAATGCAAGGGCCACAACAGCTGCAAGGGTCAGGGCTGGAACAGCAAGAAGTCAGCCGCCGAATGCACATCCGCTGGCGGCAAGGTCGAGAAGTAAGCCAACCCGTCATTCCAGCGAAGGCTGGAATCCAGTCTTCGCGGACGGCTGCAGCCTGTGCGCGGGAGCAGCCCGGCGGCAGGTTTTGCGCCGTGCCGGGGCCAGCGGCCCAGGCGCTCGCCAGGCACAAACAGTCCACAGGACTGTTGTGTGTCCGGGCTCTCTCCCCCGGCGTGACCTAGGGTCACGGCCTCCTCCTTGACTTGCGCAAAACGCACCGCCGGACCGCTCCTTCGCGGCCTTGGTCGCTTTCGATGCCCGCAGCCCAGCCCGACGAAAGTTCTTCGACCACCACCATGCCCACCCCCACCCTCCAAGGCTTTGGCCTCGGCCTGCGCACCGAGCACTACGTCGAGCTGGCCGAGCCCGGCACGCCCAAGCCCGACTGGCTTGAAATCCTGTCCGAGAACTACCTCGTGCCGGGCGGCAAGCCCTTGCACCACCTCGATCGCCTGCGTGCCGATTACCCGGTCGTGATGCACGGCGTGTCGCTGTCCATCGGCAGCACCGATCCCTTGAACATCGTCTATCTGCGTGAGCTGAAGGCGCTGGCCGAGCGCATTGAGCCTGCCTGGGTGTCCGACCACCTGTGCTGGACCGGCGTCGATCACCGCAATCTGCACGACCTCCTGCCGATGCCCTACACCGAGGCCGCGCTGCGCCATCTGGTCGAGCGCATCGACGCGGTGCAGACGCTGTTGCAGCGCCCGCTGGTGCTGGAGAACGTGTCCAGCTATGTCCGCTTCGCGGCCGACGAGATGGATGAGTCGGCCTTTGTCGCCGAGCTGTTGAAACGCAGCGGCTGCGGCCTGCTGCTGGACGTGAACAATGTTTATGTGTCGAGCCGCAACCACGGCTTCGACGCCCGGTCTTATATCGACGCGATGCCCGCCGCGCAGGTGGTGCAGATCCATCTCGCCGGGCACGAAGACCGTGGCGATGTCGTGATCGACACCCACGACCACCCAATCTGCGATGCGGTCTGGGATTTGTACGGCTACACCGTTCAGCGCATCGGCGCGCGGCCCACGATGATCGAGCGGGACGACCATATTCCGCCGCTGGCCGAGTTGCTGGTCGAGCTGGATCAGGCGCGCAGCCTTGCTGCTGCTGCTGCAGCGGAGGCGCTCGCATGAGCCTCGCTGCCCAACTCGCCTGGCAACAGCAGGCCCTGCAAGCCGCCGTCAGCCAAGCTGCCGCGGCGACCGGCCTGCTGCAATCCCCCGCCGGTCTGGCCATCTATCAAGACGCCTACCGCGCCCGCCTGCTGGCGGCGCTGCGCGACAACTTCAGCGTGTTGCAGCGGGCGCTGGGCGACGATGAGTTCGAGGCACTCGGCACCGCTTACCTGAACGCCCACCCGTCCACCGAGCCGTCGATCCGCTGGTTCGGACACCGGCTGGCGGCCTTCATGGACACGACCGAGATGTGCTACCCGGCGATGGCCGATCTGGCCCGCATGGACTGGGCGCTGCGGGCCGCGTTCGATGCTGCCGACGCCCCCGCGCTGCAGGCGGCTGAGCTGCAGGCGCTGGCCCCGGCCGATTGGCCGGAGCTCACGTTCCGCCTGCACCCGAGCGCGCAATTGCTGGCGCTGCAATGGGCGATCGAGCCCGCCTGGCGTGCGCTGCGAGAGGCCGAGGACGCGGGTGAGGAAGCCGAGCTCGACGCCCCCGAGCCGCTGGCCCACACCCTGCTGGTCTGGCGTCAGGGGCTGGACACGCGGTGGCGCTCGCTGAACCCGCTGGAAGCCGCGCTGCTGCAGGCCTTGGCCGAGGGTGCCAACTTTGCGGCGATCTGCGAGGTGGCGGCACAGTCGCAGGAGGATGCTGCGCAGCAAGTCGTCGGCGCATTGCAGCACTGGTTGAGCGA
Source organism: Burkholderiales bacterium (assembly GCA_038327205.1). Taxonomy (GTDB): domain Bacteria; phylum Pseudomonadota; class Gammaproteobacteria; order Burkholderiales; family Burkholderiaceae_C; genus Paucibacter_A. The sequence continues at coordinate 3,082 of JBBQKT010000322.1, forward strand.
TGAACTGCTTGGTCGATAGTGGGGGGTGACAGCGGGCGTGACAGCGGGCGAGACAGCGGGCAAGACAGCGGTCGTGAGCGCGGACTCTGAAACGCCCTTGCAGCCAGGGCCGCCCAAGCTTTTGCGGGCGCAGGCGGTCGCAGGCGGCCGAATTTCCCACCTGATTGCGCCGGCTGGCAGGGGGTCTGCGGTGTTCGCCAACCCGAACCCCGATGGTCATTTGGACGGGGTGCTGAGGGCTGCGGAGCAGCTCAGCCTCCAGCGCTGAGCCTGCCTTTTCCGGCCCACCCTATCATTCCGTTCGAAAGGAGGCCGGCTTGATGGCTCAATCTGCGGTTGAAACCTTGGGCGCTCAACAGCGCGCACGGCTGGTCTTTGAGGTGGCCAATGTGCTGCGCCAGCGCATCTACAGCGGCATGTATCCGCCCGGTGAATTGCTCCGGCAGGTGCAGCTGTCGCAAAACCTGAACGTCAGCCGCACCCCGCTGCGCGAGGCCCTGCGCATCCTGCAAAGCGAAGGCCTGGTGCAGGCCGAAGGCGCACGTGGGGTCAGCGTCTCGCGGGCCGACCGGGCGCGGCTGCTGAATGCCTATGCGATGCGCGAAATGCTGGACGGTCTGGCCGCCCGTCAAGCTGCCGAGCGCAATGCCTGCGCGGCCGAGGCCAGGCTTTTCCTCTTGATCGCCCGGCAGCGGCAGGCGCTCGCGCCTTGGTCGCCGAGCGACTATATGCAGCTCAATGTGGATTTCCATGCCGCCGTGGTGGAACTGGCAGAGAACGAGTTTTTGACCGCCCAACTGACCCTCATCCGCATGACGACCACCGTGTTCGCCCCGGCCGTGCTGATTTGCCCCGAGCGGGCGCGTCCGGCCGTGGAAGCGCACCACGCGGTGGCCATCGCCATTGCGGCGGGCGATGGCGAAGCCGCCGAGCGCCTGGCGCGCCAACACATCCGCGCCACGGTCCAGTGCCTGCTCGATTTTGAAGCGGCCCAGC
>JBBQKT010000323.1:0-4072 GCA_038327205.1 Burkholderiales bacterium
CTCACGCCAGACAACGCGCGCTTCTTCGGCGCACCGATGCCGGTGCTGCTGCACATCATCAGCGTGACGATTTTCAGCCTGCTCGGCGCGTTCCAGTTCGCGCCGGGGTTTAGGCACAGATGGCCCAAATGGCATCGCGCTGCCGGGGGCGTGCTGGTGGCGGCGGGCTTGGTGGCCGCGCTGTCCGGGCTCTGGATGGCGATGTTCTACGCCATCGTCCCGGCCGACAGCGCCTTGCTGCATGGCTTCAGGCTGTTTTTCGGCGCGGCCATGGCGGTGTCGATCGTGCTGGGGCTGCGGGCCATCCGGCGCCGGGACGTGGCTGGCCACCAGGCCTGGATGCGCCGCGCCTATGCGATCGGCATGGGTGCCGGCACGCAGGCGCTGACCCAGTTGCCGCTGCTGCTGCTGTTCGGGCCACCGGACGGGCTGACCCTGGCTTTGCTGATGGGCGCAGCCTGGGTGCTGAATCTTGCGGTGGCGGAGTGCCTGATCCGCAAGCGCCGAGCCCAGCCACCCCCCGCGATAGACATTCAATGACTGCGTTTGCAGCGACTCAATTCGGACGATCCATGCACGCGACCCACGGCACCCAGTTGCGCCACCTGACCCTGCTGCTTGACGGTGCCGTCGAAGGCGCGTACGCGGACGCCGGACTCGGCTACCGCCCCTGCTACACGCCGGTCATGCGGGCTTTGCTGGCCAGCGGACCGCTGACTGTGGGGTCGATCGCCACCGCCTCCGGCATCACTCAACCGGCCGCCACGCAAACCGTGGCCCTGATGGTCAAAGACAACTTGGTCACCGCCGTGGTCAGCGCCGTGGTCAGCGCCGTGGACACCGCCGCCGACGGCCGCCCGCGCTTGATCAGCCTCACCCCCGAGGGCAGGGCGATGGCAGCCAGCTTGAAAGACTTCTGGCGGGCCATCGCCATGGCGGCGGCCACGTTGGAAGCCGACTTGCCCTACTCACTCTCCGCCGTACTCACCAGCGCCATCGAAGCGCTGGCCGACAAACCCTTCAGCACCCGCATTCGCGAAGCGCAGGCCCAGCTGCAGCGCTACAACTCAATCCACTCACCAAGGCACACCGCATGAAGAACATCAAACAAGTCCTGGCCTCGATCGGCCTCCTCGCCTCGACCCTCGCCCTGGCCCAACAAGCGCCCGGGCAGGCGCAACAGGCCGACATGCGCATTGATGGCGCCCAGCGGCTGGCCCTGATCGACGGGGTTATCCGCGAACTGAACCAGAGCTATGTCTTCCCGGATCTGGGTAAAAAAGTCGCCGCAGCGTTGCGCCAGCGCCAGCAACACGGCGACTACAACGCGATCACCAGCGCAGAAAAGTTCAGCAGCACGGTCAACGAACACCTGCAGGCCGTCACCCAGGACAAGCATTTGCGCCTCTTCTACAGCGCCGAGGCGATGCCCAAGGAAGCAGCCCAGCGTGAGCTTTCTGCGGAACAACGCGCCGAACAACGCGCCGGGGAACTGGCCGGTTTGCAGGCCCAAAACTTCGGCATCGAACGGCTGGAGCGCCTGCCGTTCAACGTCGGCTATCTCGCGCTGAATGCCTTCGCACCGGCGCGACTTGCCGCAGAAAGCCTGGGCGCGGCGATGACCGTGCTGGCCCATACCGATGCCCTCATCATCGACCTGCGCCGCAATGGCGGCGGCGACCCGGCCACGGTGGCCATGTTGGCCAGCTATTTCTTCGAGAGCCGCGAGCGCTTGAACGACATCTACTACCGGGAGGGTGACCGCACCGAACAAATGTGGAGCTCCGACTTCGTCATAGGCAGCCGTTATGGCGAGTTGAAAGACCTCTACATCCTGACCAGCCAGGGCACTTTTTCAGCGGCGGAAGACTTCGCCTACGCGATGAAGAACATCAAGCGCGCCACCGTCGTTGGTGAAACCACCGGCGGCGGCGCCCACCCCGGTGATGTGAAGCGCTTGAACGAGCACTTCGCGGTGTTCGTGCCAAATGGCCGCTCGATCAGCCCGATCACCAAGACCGACTGGGAAGGCACCGGCGTGACGCCGAACCTGCCCAGCAGCGCCGCCGACGCGATGAAAACCGCACAGATTGCCGTCCTGAAGAAGTTCGCCGCGGCCGAAAAGAATGCCGGGCGGCTGGCGCGGCTCAATGCACGCATCGCAGCGGTCGACGCCGAGAGCGCCGCACGCTGAAGGGGCAGCGAGGCAGCTTGAGAATGGCGCATGATTTGCGATGCTTGCGTGGGGCGCCACGCCGGCATCACCCCACCAGGAGCAGCGCCTTGGCCAGACCCGATCTCAATCTGCTTTTCACGCTCGACGTGCTGCTCGCCGAAGGCAATGTAGCGCGGGCTGCACGGCGGCTGCGCTTGAGCCCGTCGGCCATGAGCCGCGCGCTGGCACGACTGCGTGAGGCGACCGGCGACCCGCTGCTGGTGCGGGCGGGCCGGGCGATGGTGGCGTCGCCGCGGGCGCTTGAACTCAGAGATGCCGTCGCGCAACTGGTCCACGACGCGCAGTTGGCCCTGCGGCCGGCAAGCCCGCTCGATCTCGGGCAACTCGACCGCACGTTCACGCTGCGCGCCAGCGAAGGTTTTGTGGAGAATTTTGCCGCCGCGCTGCTGGCGCGGGTGGCCGAAGAGGCGCCCGGCGTGCGCCTGCATTTCCTGCACAAGCTCGACAAGGACAGCGGGCCGCTGCGCGACGGATCCGTCGATCTGGAAACCGGTGTGATCGACAAGGCCATCAGCCCGGAAGTGCGCACCCAGGCGCTCTTTCGAGACCGCTATGTGGCCGTGGTCCGCATCGGCCACCCGCTGAGCGAGGGCGAGGTCACGCCGCAGCGTTTCGCGGCGGCTGCCCATGTCCACGTCTCGCGCCGGCTGGATGACCAAGGGCCGATCGACCAGGCCCTGGCCGAGATGGGGCTGGAGCGACGGATCGCCACGGTGGTTGGCGGCTTTTCAGCGGCACTGGCCTTGGCGCGCGCCAGCGAACTGGTCGCCACCGTTCACGAACGCCACACCGGCGCGCTCTACGCCGGCATGCACCGCTTTGAGATTCCTTTGCCGCTGGCGCCGTTCACGGTGTCCCTGCTCTGGCATCCAAGGCTGGATGGCGATACCGCGCACCGCTGGCTCCGGGGCTGCGTTCGCGATGTCTGCGGGGCAAGCCCGGCGTCACCGGCGTCACCGAACTGACTCGGGCGGCGCGCTGAAAGCTCGGCGCAACAGCAGCAGCGCGGCGACCGACCACACCAGCAGTGCCGGCGCCGAAGCCTCAATGCCGTAAGCGCCACCGCTGAGCCAGTCGGGGCCGCTGATCACGCCGTGCAACCAGCCCTTGGCCTCATGGCCCGAGACCGGCACCGAGAACACCGCCGAGAACAGGTAGTTCCAGGCGAAGTGCATGCCAATGGGCATCCACAGGCGGCCGCTGATTTGATAGGCGGCGGTGAAAGCCAGCGAGGCTGCCGCCGTCACCAGCATGCCCATCGGGCTGATGCCGCCGGGCAAGTGGGCAACCACGAAGAGCAAGGTCGTCAGCACCAGGGCCCGCCGGCTGCCCCAGGCCTGCTGCGCGATCCGGAACACCACGCCGCGCATCAACAGCTCCTCCATGACCGCCACCAGCAGCATCTCCGGCACCTGCTTGAGCAGCGCCAGGCTGTCGCCGAGGCCCTCAATGCGGTAGACCCCCAGGCCCCACAGCGGCGCCAGCGCGAGCCCGCCCAACAGCACACCCAGCGCCGCGCCGCGCCCGCCCTCACCCAGGGCCCCGGCGCCGCTGAGCTCCGTCACCGCCCGCCGCTCGACCCACCTTGCATAAGCCCAGTAGCCCAGCCCACAGGCCAACGCTGCCACCAGGCTGGGCCAGCCGACTTGCAGGTGCTTGGGCAGCCAGGCTTCCGTCAGCGCAAAGCTGAGTGCCAGCGCCAGAAACATCGACAGCGTTGCGGCCAGGATGCGCGCCAGCGGGTGGCGCAGCACCCGGCGCCACCGAGGGCCGGGTGCCGTTCTTTCGGGCGATGGCGCTTGGACCGTTTGAGTCATGGTGAAGAGGGCCCAGGAT
>JBBQKT010000324.1:0-4057 GCA_038327205.1 Burkholderiales bacterium
ATGCGCAGGTCTACGCCCGACTCATTCGCAAGATGGGCCAGACCCCGGGCTGGACCGACAAGCTGCGTGTTTGGTGGGCGCCGGCTCATTGGCAGCCGCCTGGTGCACCGATGCTTGAGGTCCTGCCCTTTGACCCCCGGATCCGCCCGCAATTTGATCTGCCGCTGACCGCCAAACGGCAGGCTCTTGCCGTGGCTGCCTTTGTGCTTTTGCTCAGCGCCGCAGCGGCTGCCCTGTGGTGGGCGCACCAACTGTCGGCATGGCAGCAAGCGGCCGCCTTGGTGCTGGTGACGGGCGGGCTTTGCGGCGTGGCTCGGCTGTGCATGCCCCGCAGTGTTGCAAATTAACGTCGAAGTGTGAGGTGGCTTGGACTGCACTTCTATACTTCGCCCACATTGCAAAGAAGTGTCATCTTCTGCGCTGGCTTTTTGCTAACACCTTACCCTCCTCACAAAGGCAAACGATGAAAAAGATCGCTCTCGTGGCTGCATTCGCAGCACTCGCCGCTCCGGCATTTGCGCAAAGCACCGTCACGTTGTGGGGTCGCATCAACACCACCGTTGAAAGCCAGAAGATCGGCACAAACGACCGCACGGTCGCCGTGAACAACAACTCGTCACGCCTGGGTTTCAAGGGTGTTGAAGACCTCGGCGGCGGCCTGAAGGCCAGCTTCTACCTGGAGCACGGTCTGAATTCGGACACCGGCACCGTGTCGAACGGCGGCGAGTTCTGGGGTCGAGCTTCTTATGTTGAGATCGGTAACAGCGCCATGGGCTCTGTCCGTCTGGGCCGTTGGTTCCCAGGTTCGTACTACGCCACGGCCGACTATGTGTCCATGCACAACCATGACACCGGCAGCTCGTCGGATGCCCTGTTCGCCTTCCAAGGCTTCGGCAACGCCAGCAAGAACAAGGTCGCCTATTTCACCCCGAACATTGGTGGTTTCACCGGCGAAGCTTCGCTGCATGCCGGTGAAGGCGTCGACAAGCGCTCGATGGACCTGTCCGCCAACTTCGACCAAGGCCCGCTGCACCTCGGCGCTGGTTACACCAAGCAAGGCAGCGCCAATCAGTTCGCTGTGCGCGCGCTGTATGAATTCGGTGCGCTGGCTTTCGGCGGTTATGTTGAGCGCGAAGATTCGGGCGCTGCCCTGAACTCCACCCGTACCATCGGCCGCATTGCTGCCATGTACACGATGGGCGCTTCGGAATTCCACGCCAACGTCGGTGGCACGCAAAAGGGCGGCACCTCGTTCAACGGCGGCAAGAACGGCGGCAAGCAGTACACGCTGGGTTACAACTACAACCTGAGCAAGCGCACCAAGCTGTATGGCTACTACACCGCCATCGAAAGCTCGTACAACCCGGCTGACTTCAGCTCGCTGGCTGCTGGCATCCGCCACAACTTCTAAGCACGGCGGATCTGAAAGAAAAAAGCGACCCACGGGTCGCTTTTTTTATGTCTCGAACAGACTGCCCATCGCCTTGGGCGGTGCCACGCCCAAATGCCGAAAGGCGGCCAGGGTGGCGATGCGCCCACGCGGGGTGCGCTGCAAAAAACCTTGCTGGATCAAAAACGGCTCAATCACATCCTCGATCGTGCCTGGCTCTTCGCCAATGGCCGCAGCCACGTTGTCCAGCCCCACCGGCCCGCCGTCAAAGCGGTGGATCACCGCCTCAAGCAGTTTGCGGTCCATCAGGTCGAAGCCCAGCGGATCGACGTCCAGCATCGCCAAGGCCAGGTCGGCAATCGGCTTGGTGATCTGCCCGTCGCCCTTCACATCGGCATAGTCGCGCACGCGGCGCAGCAGGCGGTTGGCAATGCGCGGCGTGCCGCGTGAGCGGCGCGCAATCTCCATGGCGCCGTCCACGTCCATCGGCACTTTGAGCAGCGCTGCCGAGCGGGTGACGATGCGCTGCAGCTCGGCCGCCGTGTAGAACTCCAGCCGCGCGACGATGCCGAAGCGGTCGCGCAGCGGGTTGGTCAGCATGCCGGCACGGGTGGTGGCGCCGACCAGGGTGAAGGGCTGCAGATCGAGTTTGATCGAGCGGGCGGCCGGGCCCTCGCCGATCATGATGTCGATCTGGTAATCCTCCAGCGCCGGGTAGAGGATTTCCTCCACGACCGGGCTCAGCCGGTGGATCTCGTCGATGAAAAGCACATCGTTTTTTTCGAGATTGGTCAGGATGGCGGCCAGGTCCTTGGGCTTTTCCAGCACCGGGCCCGAGGTCTGCCGCAGATTGACGCCCAACTCGGCGGCGATGATGTGGCTGAGCGTGGTCTTGCCCAGGCCCGGCGGGCCGAACAGCAGCACATGGTCCATGGCCTCTTCGCGCTTGCGGGCAGCCTTGATGAAGATCTCCAGTTGCTCGCGGGCTTTGACCTGGCCGACGTAGTCGTCAAGCAGCTTGGGCCGCAGTGCGCGCTCGATCGCCTCCTCGTTGGGCGAGGCCGGGGCCGCGCTGATAACGCGGGCGGGCAAGCTGGAAAAATTGTCGCCAAAGTCGTCGGTCTGGATGCTCATCAGGACAGCGCCTTCAACGCGAGTTTGATGCCGTCACTGACGCCGACGGTGGGCGGCAGCGCCTTCAGTGCGTGCGCCGCTTCTTTCTCGCTGTAGCCCAGCGCGATCAGTGCCTGCAAGATGTCGCTCTGCGCATCGTTGGCCACGTTGACCGGCAGGGCGAGGTCGGCGCCGAGCTTGCCTTTGAGTTCCAGCAGCAGCCGCTCGGCGGTTTTCTTGCCCACGCCGGGCACCTTCACCAGCCGCGCTGCGTCTTGGCGCGTCACGGCCGCTGCCAGTTCGGCCACGGACAAGCCCGACAACAGCGACAAGGCCATCTTTGGGCCCACGCCGCTGATCTTGATCAACTGCTTGAAGGTGGACCGTTCCTCGCCGGTCAAAAAACCAAAGAGGATTTGCGCGTCTTCGCGGACGACAAAATGGGTCAGCAGGCTGACCTTGTCGCCGAGCGGGGGCAGGTTGTAAAACGTGCTCATCGGCACGTCGACTTCGTAGCCGACGCCGTGCACATCGATGAGCACCAGCGGGGGGGATTTTTCGGCGATGACGCCAGTGAGTCGTCCAATCATGGGCCGATTATCCGGCCCGTTGTACGACCCGCAGTTGCTGTGAACTCAGTTCCGTCCGAACAAACCCAGCCGCTGTGCTTCGAGTGCGGCCTCGGCCCGTGACGATACGTTGAGCTTGCGGTAAATCTGCTTCACGTAGTCGGCAATCGTGTGGCGCGACAAGCCCAGCTGCACGCCGATCTCGGGCAGGGTGAAGCCCTTGGCCACACGCAACAGCACCTCGGTTTCACGGTCGGTCAGCGAGACCTCGTGCAGCAGCGCCGCCGGCGGCTTTTTCTGCGCGCCGAAATAGGCGATCACCTTGCGTGCAATCGAAGGCGACAAGGGCGGCTCGCCCTGGGCCATGCGGTTCAGTTGCTCGATCAACAGCTCGCGCGATTGCTCCTTCAGCAAGTAACCAAATGCCCCGGCCTGCAGCGCGGGAAAGAGGTGCTCATCGTCGTCGTGGATGGTGACGATGACCGACTGCACCTCGGGCTGGCGCTCGCGCAGCGCGGCGATCACCTCTACGCCCGAGCCGTCGGGCAAGCCCAGATCAAGCAGGGCCAGGTTGAAGCGTTGGCTGTTCACCTGCGCCAGGGCGTCTTGCACACGGGAGCACTCGGTGATGAGTGCGGCGGGGAACACCTGCTTGATAAGAGCTTTCAGCCATGCGCGGATTTCGGGGATGTCTTCAAGCAGCAGGATGTGGTTCATGTCATGGGATCTCGAAATTCTTAAGTGGGCTTACGGTAAGGCTTTATCGGCAGACTGCCAATGGCACTGAAGTGCGCCGCCCAACGATTCAGAGCGGTATCGTGAGACGGATCACGGTTCCCCAGCCCGGGCCCGATTCAACCAGGCATTGCCCATGCATTTGTTTGGCGCGCGACTTCATGCTGGCCATGCCGTGGCCGCGGTCGAGCCGCCCGTCGAGTTCGGCCGGGATGCCGTGGCCGTTGTCCTGGATCACGACCAAAAAGTC
>JBBQKT010000325.1:0-4040 GCA_038327205.1 Burkholderiales bacterium
GAAAAGCGCATCGCCACCCAGCACAAAAAGGGCAAATTGACGGCCCGCGAGCGGCTTGAGTTGCTGTTCGACGATGGCACGTTTGAAGAATGGGACATGTTCGTCGAACACCGCTGCGTTGATTTCGGCATGCAGGACAACAAGATCCCCGGCGACGGCGTTGTCACCGGCTACGGCATGATCAATGGCCGCCTCGCCTTCAGCTTCAGCCAGGATTTCACCGTCTTCGGTGGCGCCTTGAGCGAAGCCCATGCCGAGAAAATCTGCAAGGTGATGGACCAGGCGATGAAGGTCGGTGCGCCGGTGATCGGCCTCAACGACTCGGGCGGCGCACGCATCCAGGAAGGCGTGGCCAGCCTCGGCGGCTATGCCGATGTGTTCCAGAAGAACGTGCTCGCCTCCGGCGTGATCCCGCAGATCAGCATGATCATGGGCCCCTGCGCCGGTGGTGCCGTCTATTCGCCCGCGATGACCGACTTCATCTTCATGGTGAAGGATTCTTCATACATGTTTGTCACCGGCCCCGAGGTGGTGAAGACCGTCACGCACGAGGAAGTGACCGCCGAAGAACTGGGCGGCGCGGGCACGCACACGCGCACCAGCGGCGTGGCTGATCTGGCTTTTGACAACGATGTTGAAGCGATCCTGATGCTGCGCCGCTTCTTCAATTACCTGCCGCTGAACAACCGCGAAAAAGCCCCGACGCGGCCCAGCGGCGACCCCGGCAGCCGGCTCGATTTCTCGCTCGACACCCTCGTGCCCGAGAACGCCAACAAGCCTTACGACATGAAGGAGCTGCTGCTCAAGACGGTGGACGACGGCGACTTCTTCGAGCTGCAGCCCGACTACGCCAAGAACATCATCATCGGCCTGGCCCGGATGGAGGGTCAGACAGTAGGCATCGTCGCCAACCAGCCGCTGGTGCTGGCCGGTTGTCTTGACATCAAGAGCAGCATCAAGGCCGCCCGCTTCGTGCGCTTTTGCGATGCCTTCAACATCCCCGTCATCACCTTCGTCGACGTGCCCGGCTTCATGCCCGGCACGGCGCAGGAGTACGGCGGCATCATCAAACACGGCGCCAAGCTGCTTTACGCCTATGCCGAGTGCACGGTGCCCAAGGTGACCGTGATCACCCGCAAGGCCTACGGCGGCGCCTACGACGTGATGAGCTCCAAGCACCTGCGCGGCGATGTCAACTTTGCCTGGCCGAATGCCGAGATCGCGGTGATGGGGGCCAAGGGCGCGGTCGAAATCATCTTCCGCGAAGACAAGGGTGACCCCGCCAAGCTGGCGGCCAAGGAGGCCGAATACAAAGCCCGCTTCGCCAACCCCTTCGTGGCGGGCGCACGGGGCTTCATCGACGACGTGATCCAGCCGCATGAGACGCGCAAACGCATCTGCCGTTCGCTGGTGATGTTGAAGGACAAGAAGCTCGACAACCCCTGGCGCAAGCACGGCAACATTCCGCTCTGAGCAGCCCCGCGCAGACCTGCCATTGACCATGAACGACAACCAGCCCGTGTCCGAACCGGAGTTGCCCGACGCCAGTCAGGATGACCAGGGTCGCGGCATCGCCAAGTTCTTCGATCTGAGGGGCGATCTCGACCACCCCGACGAGATCGACGCTGCCGTGCGCGCGGGGGTGGACGTGGCTGGCACCAATCTATGGGTGCTGTTTTTTGCGATCCTGGTGGCTTCGGTAGGGCTCAACGTCAACAGCACGGCCGTCATCATTGGCGCGATGCTGATCTCGCCATTGATGGGCCCGATCGTGGGGGTGGGCTACGGGCTGGCCGTGCATGACATGCGGCTGATCACACGGGCGCTGCGAAATCTAATGATCTTCACGGCCATTAGCCTGGTCACCTCGACGCTGTATTTCACCCTGAGCCCGCTGCAGGAGATGGGTTCTGAGCTGCTGGCTCGGACCTCTCCCACGCTGTGGGACGTGTTGATCGCCTTCTTTGGCGGTTCGGCAGGCATCCTGGCACTGACGCGTCGCAGCATCTCCAACGTCATTCCTGGCGTTGCCATCGCAACCGCCCTGATGCCCCCGCTGTGCACAGTGGGCTTCGGTCTTGCACGAGGCGACTGGCTGCACCTGAGCGGTGCCTTCTTCCTCTTCTTGATCAATGGCGTCTTCATCGCCTTTGCGACCTTCATCTTCGTCAAATTGATACGCCTGCCTCGCCGCGGTGCGGTGTCGCAGCGAACGCGTATGCGCACAAACCTGATCACCACATTGACCGTTTTGGGCGTGCTCCTGCCCAGCGGATACCTTGCGTGGCGGTTCGTCGAAGCGCAGCGCTTTGTCAGGACGGCATCTGATCAACTGAGCGCGCTGGGTCGCGATGAGCGTTATGTCGTGCTGGATCGCGTGATCGATCCGGCCCAGCGCCGGCTGACGCTGACACTGTCGGGTGACCCGGATCACCAGACCATCGCAAAGGACATCGCGGCGAGCATGGCCGCAGCCGGTTTTATCGATACCCACGTTCAGTTGCGCTTTTCGGGCGGCCAGCAGCTTGATGTCGGCAGCCTCAAGCAGGAGTTGCGCGCCGATGTGATCACTCAACTCAGCCGAGAAACCGACACGCTGCGCAGTCAATTGCGAACTGTGCAGATGCAGAACGCCGAGCTGCGCGCGGCCACGCCAGACTATGTGCAATTGATCAAGGAATTGCAGGCCCAATACCCTGCCGCGATCGAGGTCGCCATCGGTGTGGGCGCCGCTTCGGCTGCCAGCAGCCCTGCAGCCGTCACCCTTGTGCGCATCGTTCAGCGCAGCCCTGAATCCAGAATCGAGCGCCAACGCATGGAACGCTGGCTGGCGGCGCGCCTGCCCGGCCGCACCGTGCGTGTCAGTTACTCGAAATAGCCAGCTGCAATGAAACCTGCTTTTTTTGTTCAAGAGTGCAAAAGCTGTGCGAGTTTCGCTGTGGCCAGCGCGGCGCTGAGCCTAAGTTTTTCTGCGCTGGCCAAACCGCCATCGGCCGCCGCCTGCGTCGCGGCGCATCGGGCGGTTATGGAGCAAGGCGCTGAAACCAACTCGTCTCCACCAAGGGATGAAGTCGCGATCAAAGCCCAGGCCGCTGCAGAGTTCGCGCAGTGCGCCACCGTTGTTTTCGGACCGGCTGCCACCGCCCGTGCTGCTGCCTGCGAGGCCGACCTGTACACCCTGCCCGTGCTGCTGCTCTACCGTGTCGACAGCCAGACCCGTTCGCAGGCAGAACTTGATTTGAAACGCCCCGGCAACGAGGACAGCAGCCCCGCCGCCGCCCGCCGCACCGCCAACATGCTCGCCTTCGCCTACCAGGGCCGCGGCCCTACAAGCGAGACCGCTTCAGCGTGGATTGAGAAGCGAACCGATGAATGGACCAGTGCTTGCCTCAGCGGGCAGCGCTGACATGAAACGACACGAATGGAGATGACCAGATGATGTTCACCAAAATACTGATTGCCAACCGGGGTGAAATCGCCTGCCGGATCATCAAGACGGCCCAGAAGATGGGCATCAAGACCGTCGCCGTCTATTCCGAAGCCGACAAGGATGCCCGCCACGTCGAGCTGGCCGACGAGTCCGTGCTGCTCGGCCCAGCGCCCAGCCGCGAGTCTTACCTGGTGGTGGACAAGATCATTGCCGCTGCCAAGCAGACCGGCGCGCAGGCCATCCACCCCGGCTACGGCTTCCTCAGCGAGAACGAGGGCTTTGCCCGCCGCGTCGAGGAAGAAGGCTTGGTCTTCATTGGCCCCAAGCACGCGTCCATCGCAGCGATGGGCGACAAGATCGCGTCGAAGAAGTTGGCCAAGGCGGCGAACGTCAGCACCATACCGGGCCACAACGAACCGATCCTGTCGGCGGACGAGGCGGTGGGCATTGCCAAGGCAATTGGCTATCCCGTCATGATCAAGGCCAGCGCGGGCGGCGGCGGCAAGGGCTTGCGGGTGGCCTTCAATGACAAGGACTGCTTCGAGGGCTTCACGTCCTGCCGCAACGAGGCGCGCAACAGCTTTGGCGATGACCGGGTGTTCATCGAAAA
>JBBQKT010000326.1:0-4027 GCA_038327205.1 Burkholderiales bacterium
TTCAGCGCGGGCTGGCTGATGCTGCTGGCGCTGGCGAGCGGGCTGCTGGCGCGGACGCGCTTGTTGGGGAAGGCGCGCTGGCAGCCGAAGCTGCTGCCGCTGGACCGGCCGGCGGGGCCAACTCGCAGGGCTTGATCAGGCCCGGTGCCAGGGCCAGGCCGGTGAGCTTGGCCTGCAAGCCGGCATCTGCTTCGGCAAACACCAGCCGGTGGCGCTGGGCGGGGGTTTGCAGGGCCAGCACCCTCAACCCCTTCAGCGCACGCTGGCTGAAGGCTTCCAGGGCCGCTGTGGCGGCTTTTTCGCTGGGGTGGCGGCTCAGCACCAGGCTGGGCAGCTCATTGGGCGGAGCGCTCAGATATTCGTAATCGATCTTCATCGACTTGTAGGTCGCTTCCTTGCGGGCCTGGAAGTCTTTGCTCGGCAGGCGGATCGTGGCCACGGCCCAGCTGGTTTGCATCAGGCCGGGCTGCGCGCTGCTCTGCTCGCGCCACTGGCTGGTGGCGATACCGGCTTGCGTCAGCGCCTGAGTGGCCGCGGCCAGGGCTTCGTCGCCATCGAGCGGACCGAGGGCCAGGCAGGCGATGGCAGACTCAGGGGCGGCGGAGGCGGACTGGGACGCCGCCGACGCCGGCCGCAGCACGATCACCTGCTCGGGATGAATTTGCCGGGCCAGCCGCTCGGGCTCCCGGTCGCCGATGGCCTTGATGCCCACCACCTCATCCAGCCAACCCTGCGTCCAGCAGTAAAACAAGGCATTCAGCAGGATCAGCCCAGCCAGCACGGCGCGCAGCATGTCGGGGCGGGCTCAGTGGGAGGCTGCAGCAGCAGCGGTCAGCCGGACGCTGACCTCGCCGCCGCTGACGGCTTGTACCGTGCCCACGCCGGTCTGGATCAGCAGCTCGCCCTGCGCGTTGACGCCACGCGCAATGCCGTCCAGCGGCCCGGCGGTGACAGGCCGGTTCAGGGTCAGATCGCGGCGGGCAAAGGCGGCTTGGGCGGGGGCGTCAAAGCCGGCCGCCTTGAAGTCCACCAGCGCCTGCGCGATCGCGGGGGCCACTTGGGCGAGCACGTCGGGCGCCTTGGGGTCGGGCAGCAGCTCGTCAAGCGCGGCAAAGCCGGTGTTGAACGAGGCTGATGAGTTGCCGCTCAAGGCGGCAAAATCTGACGGGGCTTTGATCGAAGTCGGCAGCTCCGACACATTCAGCCCCACGCCAATCACCACCATGCGCTGCGCGCCGACCGAGACGGTCTCGATCAAGATGCCACCGAGCTTGCGGCCGTTGCTGCCGTCCATCAGCCAAAGGTCGTTGGGCCACTTGATTTGCAAACGTGGCGCGCAGTCCGGCAGCAGCGGGTCCAGCGGGTCCAGGGCATCAGCAATCGCCGCGCCGACGGCCAGCGACAGCCCCGACCAGTCGCTCAAGTCCAGCGGCAGGCCCAGTGAAAACGTCAGCGAACCACTCGGCCCGGACTGCCAGCTTCGGCCCATGCGGCCCCGGCCCTGGGTTTGGTGTTCGGCCACCAACAGGCAGGGCTGCAGGTCGTAGGCGCGGCGGCCGTAGCTGGCCTGGGTGCTGCGTGCGTGGTCGCCACGCACGCGGTCAAGCAGCACGGTGTTGGTCGATTCAGTGCGGGCCAACACTTCGATGCCAATGCCCGGCAGCAGCGGCGACAGGCTCTGCCACAGGGCATCAACCTGCCAGTTCATGGGGTGTTCTTGGGAGAGGGGCATCGGGTTCGGGTCGGGTTCAGCGTCGCTTTGGCGCAAGCATGGTGCCACGGCAGATCGGGCTGCCGCAGAAGCAGGCGAATTCTTTCTTCAGCTTGGCCGTGTAGCGCTCTTCGATCACCAGGCCATAGTCGTAAAACAGCTCCTCGCCGGGCAACAGATCGCGCAGCGCCTTGATGTAGACGCGGCCATTCACCTCGTCGGCCTCGCAATTGGGGTCGCAGGCGTGGTTGATCCAGCGTGAGCTGTTGCCGCCGTGCAGCGCATCGATCACGCCGCCATCATCGACATGGAAATAGAAGGTGTGATTGGGCTGGGCGGGGTCGTGCGGGTGGCGCTCCATCGCCTCGTCCCAGGTGATGTGCTCACCGGTGTATTCGATGATGATCTCGTCCGCCGCGATGGGGGCGACGGCGTAGACGCCCTTGCCGTGGATGCCGGAGCGCCGCACCTGGATGCGTTTGCCCTTGGCCGGG
The DNA here is from genome assembly GCA_038327205.1 of Burkholderiales bacterium. Taxonomy (GTDB): domain Bacteria; phylum Pseudomonadota; class Gammaproteobacteria; order Burkholderiales; family Burkholderiaceae_C; genus Paucibacter_A. The sequence goes on from JBBQKT010000326.1 coordinate 2,206, forward strand.
GAGGGTGGGGCGGCAGCGGTCTTTGGGCGGGCGACGGGCGGCATCTGAAGTTGTGGTTACATTGAATTTGTGGGTGTGCGCGTGCACGTGCACGTACATGCATGTGCACGCGAGGCCGGATTGTAGGCAGGGCGCTTTCACAGGCCGTGGACTAAAGCGAAGAAATAATCATCACCATGACCAAGACACTCATCATTGCCGAGAAGCCCTCCGTGGCCCAGGACATCGTCCGCGCGCTGACGGCCACTGCCGGCAAGTTCGACAAGCACGACGAGTATTTCGAGAGCGAGACCTATGTCGTCAGCTCGGCGGTGGGCCATCTGGTGGAGATTGCCGCGCCGGAGGAGTTCGACGTCAAGCGTGGCAAGTGGAGCTTCAACAACCTGCCCGTCATCCCGCCGCACTTCGACCTGAACCCGATCGACAAGAGCAAGGGCCGCTTGAACGCCCTGGTCAAGCTGATCCGCCGCAAGGACGTGTCGACCTTGATCAACGCCTGTGACGCGGGCCGCGAGGGCGAGCTGATCTTCCGCCTGATCCTTCAATATGCAGGCACGGCCAAGGCCGCGATCACCAAGCCGGTGAGCCGGCTGTGGCTGCAGTCGATGACGCCGGCCGCCATTCGCGACGGCTTTGACAAGCTGCGCAGCGACGCACAGATGCTGCCCCTGGCCGACGCCGCGCGCTGCCGCTCCGAGGCCGACTGGCTGGTGGGCATCAATGGCACGCGGGCGATGACGGCCTTCAACTCGCGTGACGGCGGCTTCTTTTTGACGACGGTGGGCCGGGTGCAGACGCCCACGCTGTCCATCGTGGTCGAGCGCGAAGAAAAAATCCGCAAACATGTGTCGCGCGACTATTGGGAGGTGCGCGGCACCTTTGATGCCGTTGCCGGTCAGTACGAAGGCAAATGGTTCGACCCCAAGTGGAAGAAGGACGCCGACGACCTGGAGCGCCGTGCCGACCGGGTCTGGAACCGCGCCGACGCCGACGCGATTGCCGCCGCTGCGCTGGGCCAGCCGGCCAGCGTGACCGAAGAATCAAAGCCCACCACCAGCAGCTGCGGCGGCCTGTATGACCTGACCACCTTGCAGCGCGAGGCCAATTCGCGCTTCGGCTTTTCGGCCAAGACGACCTTGTCGCTGGCGCAGGCGCTGTATGAAAAGCACAAGGTGCTGACCTACCCGCGGACCGACTCCCGCTTCCTGCCCGAGGACTATCTGGCCGTTGCCAAACAGACCGCCGAGATGATCGCCAGCGAGGACATGCCCGGCCCCCTGCGCGAGCTGGCCGTCCACGCCCGCAAGGCCTTGAAAGAGGGTTACATCAAGCCGACCAAGAAGGTCTTTGACAACACCAAGGTGTCGGATCACTTCGCCATCATCCCGACCCTGCAAGCGCCCAAAAGCTTGAGCGAGATCGAGGCCAAGCTGTACGACATGGTGGTCAAGCGCTTCCTCGGTGTGTTCTTTCCGCCGGCCGAGTTCCTGGTCACGACGCGCATCTCGACCGTCAAGGCCGCCGGTAAAGAGCTGAACTTCCAGACCAACGGCAAGGTGCTGGTCAAGCCGGGCTGGCTGGCCGTCTACGGCAAGGAAGCGCAGGAAGACGACGCGAACCTGGTGGCCGTCGCGGCCGGTGAGATCGTCAAGACCGAGTCGGTGGACGTGAAGTCGCTCGCCACCAAGCCGCCCGCCCGCTACACGGAAGCGACCCTGCTGTCCGCGATGGAGGGCGCGGGTAAGCTGATCGAGGAAGAAGAGTTGCGCGAGGCGATGGCCGAAAAAGGCCTGGGCACGCCAGCCACCCGCGCCGCCACGAT
>JBBQKT010000327.1:0-4004 GCA_038327205.1 Burkholderiales bacterium
GGCGCGTCCGGGCCCCAACCTTCCCAGATCACATCGCTGGGCACGATGGCCACCACGCTCTTGATCCAGGGCATGCGGCTGGCGGCGGCCAGCGCGAATTCAGCCCCCTTGGAGATGCCGTAAACCGCGATCCGGCTGGCATCGACTTCGGGCTGTGCGGCCAGCCAGTCACGCGCTTTTTCGAGCTGGGACAGCTCGATATCGACAAACGACGCCGGCAGGCTGGGCAACTCGGCGGCGGTGGGGCCGGTAGCACTCCAGCCGCCCGGCGAGTAATAGGGCAGGCCCAGCACGGCAAAGCCCTGGGAGGCCAGTTCGGGCGCGCTGCGTCGTGCGGTCGAACTGCCGCCTTCGGAACCTCCCAGCACGATCACGGCGGCCCGTTTTCTTTGCCCCGGCTGCACGGCATGAACGGCATAAACGGCACCTGCGAATTCAGCCACCGGACGGGTGACGACGTCGGCTGCCACGGCCCGCAGAAGCAAGCGGCGCTCGGCCAGCAGGTGCTGCTCGGCGTCGAAAGCCTGGATCAGCACCTCGTCGGCCGGCGCGCCGGATGGGCTCGGTGACTTGACGGGCGTCATCGCCCAGAACATGCCGCGCTCATCGGCACCAGCGTAGTCGCCAGACAGCGGCGCCCGGCGGGCCAAATCGATCCGGCCCTGCGCGTCGGCTTTGAATATTGCCTCGGCCTGGTAGGGACGCAGCCCGAAAAAATCCTGCTGCATGCGACTGCTGCGCAGACGCACCGTGGTGCCTGGCGGCAGCCCTTCGACCGTCAGCGTCAACGGCTCTCCCGCCAGCACTTCGGGGCCGGGCATTGCCTGGATGGTTGGGGCCGCAGTGGCAGCCGTGAAGGCCAAGGCCAGGGCACAGGCGGCGAAGAACCGGGTATGCAAGCGCTGTTTCATCGGGAAAGCTCCGTGAGGGAAGAGCCTGCAGGCTACGGCGGCCAGGCCCGCTTCAGCCAACGCTCAGCGACAAATCACCCGCCTGTGCGACAGATGGCAAGCCCGGCTGACAGCCAGTGTCAAAAGCCAAGCCTGACCTTGATCAATCGATGCGGTTCAGGGATGACCCGGCAGCCCTTCAAACACGGCCAGCACGGCCGCATCGCCCATATTTCGCGCATCGGCCAGCTCCCCGCCGCCGGTGGCGCTCTGCACCTCGCCGCCCTGCTTCAGCACCGCCACGGCGGGAATGCCTTTTTTCAGCGGCACGCCCATTTGCGCGGCGAGGTCGGTGTTGCGGTCGAAGTGGCCGACGTTGACCTTCAGCACAACAAAGCGTTTGTCCACATGGGCCGCCAGCGCGCCTGCGCTCATCTTCTTGTTCAGCGCCAGGCAGTCGCCGCACCAGTTGGCACCGAAAACAACCAGCACGTTCTTGTGCTGTGTCTGCGCGCGCGCCAGGGCAAGGTTCAACTCGGCGCGGGCATCGGCTTGTTCGTTGTAGACGGACGGGGCGGGCGCGGCGGGCTGGGCTGCCGTCTGGGCGACCGCCGTCGCCGACACAGCGATGAAAGCGGCAAGGAGGATGGTTTTCATGGAGCGCTTCATAGGTTTGTGACGAGTTTGCCATGCATTAGACGGCACCACTGCGCTCAGCCCGGCGAGCGTGACCCTGTGCCTGGCCGCCATGAGGCGGGCTTCAGTTTGGGGCGGGCATATTGATGAAATTGCCGGATGCTGGCAGCGCTTGATCCTTGATCCAGTCAGCCGTAATTTCAAACAGCTTCGCCGAATACGCCTTCTTCACACCGTCGGCCGTGATGATGGGCTCGATCAGCCCATGGTCAGCTCTTGGGAAAACCACCACCGCAACGTCCTGCCGCCGTCGCTGAACTTGGCGAAGAATGGTTTGAGTCGCGATGTTCGGTGCCTGGCTGTCGCTGCCGCCCAGCAGCCAAAGCTGGCGCGGCTTGATGGCCTCGATCACGGGCCTGGGCTCATAGTCGAAGCTCAGGCCCTGCGCGAGGGCGGGGCCGTTGACTTTGATGTCCTCGGCAGTGGACTTCAGGAATATCCCGGTATACGAGCGAGGTTGAATCAGGTTTAGCCACGGCGTGCCGGCGTGCTTGGCTTTGAAGGCGTCCAGCTCGGCAAGGCCGTCCTGCATATTCGAACGGACAATCTTTTCTGTGATCGCGGTCAGTACTTTGGCCTCAAGCAGCGCGGCATCATCAAAGCCCGCTTCTCGGACTTGAAGCGCCACGAGCGCTTGGTCTTGGGCGATCGGACTTTCTGCCATCGCAAACGCAGCAATGACGAAATCGAGGTGCACCAGCGTCGCGGTAAGCGGCGCAACCCAGCCGCCTTGGCTTGCGCCAATCACCCCAACCTGTTGGATGCCCGGTGCCAGCCGCCGGGCTTCTTTGACCGCAGCGGCGGTGTCACGCGCTCGCGCATGGAAGTCAGACAGCGGCACCCCCGCAGATGCGCCGGTGCCTCGCTTGTCGTACACGAAGACGGCGACGCCCCTGCTTGCAAGTTCGTATTGCCAAACGGTGTCGTCGGTGGAGGGGTCGTTGTTCGATCCCTCAATCCAAACGGCCAACGCTTTGGCGCGGCCATCCTCAGGCAGTACCAACTTTCCATGCAAGTTGACGCCGTCGCTCATGAAGCTTGTTGCTTTCTCTACGAGCCGAGCGCGAACCCCTGCCTCGACGACTCCGCCTTGCGTCAGCGTCATCGACCGCACACTGCACGGCTCAAAGTGGATCACGAACGAGTCGGCGGTGAAGCTCATGTTGGCAGCTTCCCGCAGATTTCCGAACTGGCCGGTGGAGAGCGTGTAGCGCAGACCGCGTGGTTGTCCGTCGAAGCCCGTGATGGTCACCGACCTTCGCTCGGCCAGGCCGTAGACGCCCAGTAGGCATCGCAGTTCAGCATCCAGACGGGTTTTCGGAACCGCATCCAGGGGCGCAGAAGTAATCGGTACGGCAGCGACGAGCGCAGCGACGAGTAGGGTCAGCATGTCTTGAGGTTCCTGCGTGGTTGATGCCTGCAGCGCTCGAGGTACCTCGAGCGAAGTCACACAGCTTGCCGAGACCCGAGAGCAGCTTCAAGCGGATGACGACGCACTGTCGAAATCAATGGCTGAGCCGCAAGCCGACCAGGTTCAAAAAAAGTGCGGTGTTTGTGCGCGCCTGGGTGAACTGGACGTCTTGCAACTGTCCGTCCGCGCGCCGGCATGCCGAATTCGCTTGATGGCGCAGGCGGTATATTTTCATCAGCTCTAGGCCGAGCACCAACGAGGCCGCCGACTTGGCTCAGCCCATCAATTCAATCAACAACCGCAACGGACTCTCCGATGGCCGCTTCCAGCCTTTTGGCCCTGATCGACGACATCGCCGCCCTGCTCGACGATGTGGCCCTGCTGTCCAAGGTGGCAGCGCAAAAGACCACCGGCGTACTGGGCGACGACCTGGCGCTGAATGCGCAGCAAGTCAGTGGCGTGGCGGCCGAGCGGGAACTGCCGGTGGTGTGGGCGGTGGCGAAGGGCTCGTTTCGGAACAAAGCCATCCTTGTACCCGCCGCCCTGGCCATCAGCGCTTGGGCACCCTGGGCCGTCACGCCGCTGCTGATGGTGGGCGGGGCGTATTTGTGCTTTGAGGGCTTCGAGAAGCTGGCGCACAAGTTTCTGCACAGCGCCGACGAAGACGTGGCCGAGCGCGCTGCTTTGAAGGCCGCCGCCTTCGATCCTGCGCTCGACCTGATGGCATTCGAGAAAGACAAGATCAAAGGTGCGATCCGCACCGATTTCATCCTCTCGGCCGAAATCATCGCGATCACCCTGGGCACGGTGACCGGGGCGGTGTTCACCACGCAGTTGTTGGTGCTCAGCGGCATCGCCATCGCGATGACGGTGGGCGTCTACGGCCTGGTGGCGGGCATCGTCAAGCTGGACGACGCGGGGCTGTACCTGAGCCGCCGACCGGGTGCCCTGGCACGCGGCATCGGCCAGGCCTTGCTGAGCGCCGCGCCCTGGTTGATGAAAGGCCT
>JBBQKT010000328.1:0-4000 GCA_038327205.1 Burkholderiales bacterium
GATGTTCTTGGCCTTCAGCCTCGTCAGCGCCTGCGTCAGCGCGGCTTCGTCCAGCGGCTTGACGATGTCGCCGCGGGCGTCGAGGCGTTCATCGGCTTCGATGGTCAGCTCCAGCGGCGCCATCAGGGCCCGCTTGTTGTAGGTGACCCAGCCCCCCAGGCCGCCCGGCACAAAGGAGCGCGCCATCTGCAGCACATGGCGGTAGCCGGCGGTCGTGACCAGCCCGACCCTGGCGCCCTTGCCTTCCAGCACTGTGTTGGTGGCCACCGTGGTGCCATGCATCACGTGGGTGATGGCCTGCGGCAGGATGCCGTTTTGCTCGCACAGCTTGGCGATGCCGTTGAGCACGCCGATGGAGGAATCCTTCGGCGTCGAAGGCACCTTGGCGGAGTAGGTTTCGCCGCTGGTTTCGTTGATCAGCAGCAGGTCGGTGAAGGTGCCGCCGACATCAACGCCGAGCCGGTAGGTCGTGCTTGGGGAGCCCGTCATGGTGAGGTTCGCCTTTTGGAAGTGGAGAAAAGGGAAGACATCGAAAGTTGCCCTGCGCTAAGCGATGACATGGTCAGCACGCAGCGCCGCGATTCGCTCGGGCGGGTAGGCCAACAACTCGGTCAGCACCGCATCGGTGTGTTGACCCAGCCGCGGTGGCGCGGCGAAGTGAGTCTGCGCAGGATCGTCAGAAAGCTTCACCGGGTTACCCGGCATGCGCACGCTGCCGCCCTCAGGCAGCGGCACCTCGATAACCATGTCGCGCGCCAGCACCTGCGGGTCGGACAGCGCCTGTGCAAAGTTGTTCACCGGTGCACAGGGGATGCGCGCGGCACGCAGCTTTTCAAGCCAGGCTTCGGAATCATCCTCGGCCAGGGCACGCTGGATGGCGGCATCGATCAGCGCCTTGTCGGCAAAGCGGGCGGGCTGCTTCAGATAGCGCTCATCCATCAACTCGGGCAGCGGCAGCATCTCGCGGAACTTGGCGAAAAAGGCATCGCCGATGCAGGCCACGATGATGTGCCCATTGCGTGTGCGGTAGGCGTTGTAAGGCACGTGCACAAAGTGGCTGTTGCCGATGCGCTCAGGCACGTGGCCCGACATCAGGTGCATCGTGGCCATGTAATTGAGCAGCGAGATCTGCACATCGAGCATCGAAATATCCACATGCTGGCCAATGCCGGTGCGCCCGCGGGCCACCAGCGCCGCCAGGATGCCTAAAGCGCCGAACACCCCGCCGCCGAGGTCGCCGATCGGAATTCCGGAGCGCAGCGGCGGGCTGTCCTCGAAGCCGGTGATCGACATGCCGCCGCCCATGCCCTGCACCACTTGGTCAAACGCCGGGCGGTCGATGTTCGGTCCGGTCTCGCCAAAGCCGGTGATCGAGCAGCTGACGATGCGCGGGTTGACCGCCGACAACGCGGCATGGTCGATGGCCAGCCGCTTCGTGACACCGACACTGAAGTTGTCGATCACCACATCGGCCTGCCGCACGAGGTCGTAAAAAACGGCACGACCGGCTTCGCTCTTCAGATCGATGCAAACACTTTCCTTGCCGCGATTGAGGGTCAGAAAGTAGGCGCCGTGACCCTGGCGGGAATAGTCGGCGCTGGTGGCCAGCAAAGCCCGTGTGCCTTCGCCGGTGCCGGGCGGCTCGACCTTGATCGTGCGCGCGCCCAGGTCGCTGAGCAACATCCCGCCGTAAGGGCCTGACAGCATATGGGTCAGGTCGAGCACCACAACGTCTTTGAGAGCAGACATGCCGGTTCCTCGCGACCCGATGTTTCATCGGGCTCGCATCGTGTTTCGTTAGGCTGATCTTTGCAAAGGCCGTGCCACCTTCTGCAGCAGCTGTTTTTCGATAAAACAAGCTCTTCGAAGCCCTTCCCGCCGCTAAAAGTCTCTGGTTTACCCGTATCCATCGGCCCCGGCTCGTTTCAAATCTGCGTGATTGAAACAACAGGCAATGTTTCAGAAATGTTGCATTATTGAAATCTGCAACATCACGGAAAAGGCATCCGCCATGCGCAGCGCCTCAACAAACGTCAGCCCACCGGCGCGGCCGCGGGTTTGTGTGATTGGCTATAAAAGCCTGTCGCGGCTGGTCTATTCGGTGGCGGCCGACTACGAGGGTCGGGCCGACATCGAGGTCATCGACGAAGTGTTCGACAGCTCGCTGGCTGCCGCCAGAAAGCGCGAGAGCGCCGGGCTGACCGATGTGTTCGTCAGCGCCGGTGCGAATGCCTCGATCCTGCGCAACGCCCTGACCCTGCCGGTGGTGGCGATCAAGGTCGGCGGCTTCGACATCTGGCATGCGTTGCTGAAGGCGCAAATCCTGGCGCAGCGCGTCGGCATCGTCACCTACCGCGAGACCAGCGCCGACATCGAGATGGGCCGGGGCCTGCTGAAGATGGAGGTGGTGCAGAGCAGCTACCGCACGGTCGAGGAGGCCCGCGACTGTGTGGCCCGGCTGGCGGTGGAGGGCCACACCGTCGTCATCGGCTCCAGCCTGGTCATCGATCTGGCCGAGCAGCACGGCATGACCGGCATCCTGGCCTACACCGGCAACGCGGTGCACCAGGCGCTGTCGGACGCCATCGACATCGCCCGCACGCGGCGGCTGGAGGCCCAGCGCTTCGAGCAGCTCGACTCGGTGCTGCAGCACTTGCACGAAGCGGTGATCGCCGTCGACCGCCACGACCGCATCACCGCGATCAACCCGGCGATGCAAGACCTGCTGGGCGTGCCCCATGACGAGGCGATCGGCATGCTGCTGGCGGAGGTCTCGCCCCAGCTCAGCCTGCGCGGCGTGATCGAGGCGGGCCGGCCCGAGTTGGCCGTGGTGATGACCCTGGCGGGCAACCCGGTGGTCGGCAACCGCATGCCGATCCGCGAGGCCGGTGGGGTCACCGGCGCCCTGCTCACTTTGAACGACGCTGGGTTGATTCACAAGGCCGACGGGCAGCTGCGCAGCCACCATCGGCCGCGCCAATTGAACGCTCGTTACCGCTTCAGCCATTTGCTGGGCAGCAGCCCGGCTTTCCTGCATGCCTGTGGCACCGCGCGCCGTTACGCGGCCAGCAACTCCACCGTGCTGATCTTTGGCGAGAGCGGCACCGGCAAGGAGCTGTTCGCCCAGGCCATCCATAACGAGAGCGCCTGCGGCAACGGCCCCTTTGTCGCCGTCAACTGCGCCGCCTTCCCCGAGCCGCTGCTGGAAAGCGAACTGTTCGGCTACGAGGAAGGTGCCTTCACCGGCTCGCGCAAGGGCGGCAAGCCAGGGCTGTTTGAGGTGGCGCACACCGGCACCATTTTTCTCGACGAAATCGGCGACATGCCGCTGTCCCTGCAAACCCGGCTGCTGCGTGTGCTGCAAGAAAAGGAAGTGGTTCGCCTGGGCGGCCTGCGGCCGATCCCGGTAAGTGTGCGCATCATTGCCGCCACGCACCAGCCGCTGCGCGAACGGATTCAACAGCAGCTGTTCCGGGAGGACTTGTATTACCGCCTGAATATTCTGCAATTGCGTTTGCCGCCGCTGCGCGAGCGCGCCGAAGACATCCCGCTGCTGGCCCTGCGGATGCTGTTCGCCGCGCTGCGCCGCGCTGGGTCCAGCCTGCCCGCCGATATGGCGCTGGCACCGCTGATGCCGCTGCTACAGCGCTACCCCTGGCATGGCAATGTGCGCGAACTGGAAAACGTGACCGAGCGACTGGCCGTTTACCTGGCGCAGTTCAGCTCACTGACCGAGGATGTCTACGAAGGGGTGCGCATCGATTTTCCGGAGCTGTACGAGACGGGCGCCGGCGATACCGTGACTGCCGTGGAGGCGCTGACCAACCCCCCGCATGAAAGCCATGCCGCAGTGGCGATCGCACGCCGCCGCCGAACCGTCACCGACGCAGACATTCTGGTCGCGCTGCGCAACTTGAACGGCAGCCGCGAGGCCGCAGCCACGCAGCTGGGCTTGAGTCGCACCACGCTGTGGCGGCGGCTGTCGGCGATCGAATTGCGC
>JBBQKT010000329.1:0-3977 GCA_038327205.1 Burkholderiales bacterium
GAGCCTTGCGCGATGTGCGCGATGGCCCTGATGCACGCGCGCATCAAGCGGGTGGTTTTTGCTGCGCCTGACCCCAAGACCGGCGTGGCGGGCTCGGTGATTGACCTGTTCGCCGAGAAGACGCTGAACCATCACACCTGCGTTGAAGGTGGGCTGCTGGCCGATGCTTCGGCTGATTTGTTACGCCAATTTTTTGCCGAACGGCGCGAAGCCGCACGGCAGCGGCGAGCGCTGCGTCAAACCGAGCCACCGAGCGACGCCACCATCCCCACCGGCGTTGCCACCCATTTGGACGAACCCCCGCCATGACGATGACCTTGACCCTCTTCACCCCCGCCGGCGCACTCGCCCAGGCGGCCCCGCTCAAACGTGCCGCCAAGCGCCTGAGCGCCCTCGGATTTGCGGTGCAGATCGACGCCGATGCGCTGGCCCGGCACCAGCGCTTTGGCGGCGACGACGCAACCCGGCTGGCTGCCTTGCACCGGGTGGCGGCCGAGGCCCCGAGCATCGCCATGGCCACACGCGGCGGCTACGGCATGACGCGGCTGCTGGACCAGATCGACTGGAAGCTGCTGGCCAAGAGTGTCGAGAAGGGCACACGCTGGGTCGGCCTGAGCGACCTCACCGCCTTGCACCTGGGCCTGCTGGCCCACACCAAATCATCGAGCTGGGCCGGGCCTTTGGCCTGCGACGACTTCGGCCGCACCGACGACGAGGGCGGCGTCGATGATGTGACGCAAGACTGCTTCACCGAGGCGATGAGCGGCGCGCTGGAAGCGGTGGGTTTTAGAGAAACCTCCGGTTTTCGGACTGCAAATGGGTGGGGCTTCGATGGCCTGGGCGAGCGTGGCGTGCTGTGGGGTGGCAATCTGGCCCTGGTCGTGTCGCTGCTGGGCACGCCGCACTGGCCCAAGGTGAAGGGGGGCATCTTGTTTTTGGAAGACATCAACGAGCATCCTTACCGGGTCGAGCGGATGTTGCTCCAGCTTCAGCAAGCAGGCGTGCTGGACGCGCAGAAGGCCATCGTGCTGGGTGACTTTGGCGGCTGGACCAAGTCCCCGAACGACCGGGGCTACACCTTGAAGTCCGCCATTGCTGCGGTGCAGGCGCGGACCAAGACACCGATCCTGAGCGGCCTGCCGTTCGGCCATATCCGCACCAAGGTGAGCCTGCCGGTGGGGGTCAAGGTTGAGCTGCTGGTGCAGGGCCGCGAGGTCCTGATCGGCTGGGAAGGTGAGCACGATCACCACCATCACGCCCACTGACGATGCGTTTTTTGATTGCTGGGTTGTTGGCCTTGGGGGCACTTTCGGGCTGCAATAACAGCCCGCATCCGCTCGGCGCCGAGAAGGAGAACACGCTCTACATGGCGTTTGCCGAGCGTTCGCCGCGCTATCTTGATCCGACCGCCAGTTACACCGCGCCAGAGTCCACGTTCGCCTACCAAATCTATGAGCCGCCCTACGGTTATCACTACCTGAAGCGGCCGTACGAGCTGATTGGCCGCGCCGCCAGCGCGGTGGTGAAGCCCTATTACCTGGACGCGAAGGGCCAGCGCCTGCCTGATGACGCACCGATCGAAACGATCGCGCAAAGCGTTTACGACCTGCCCATTCGGCCGGGCCTGCGCTACGCGCCGCACCCGGCGTTCGCCAAAGACGCGCAGGGCGGGCTGCTCTATCACCACTTAAGCCCCGCCGAGCTGGGCGACAAGCGCTCGCCCTGGGACTTTGCGGTGCGCGGCACCCGCGAGCTGGAGGCCGATGACTATGTCTACGCTCTCAAGCGCCATGCCTCACCGCGCATCGAGGCGCCGGTGTTTTCGCTGTTCTCTGAACACGTGCTGGGTCTGAAGGATTACGGCGTCTTGATACGCGCCGAAAGCGCCAAGCAGCTCAAGGGTCTGCCCGAAACCCTGCGCGACAAGCCGTTTCTCGACCTGCGGCGCTGGCCGCTGGCGGGGGCCGAGGCGGTGGACAAACACACCTTGCGAATCCGCATCATCGGCAAATATCCGCAGTGGTCGTATTGGATGGCGACGACCTTTCTGGCCCCCGTGCCCTGGGAGGTGGACGCGTTTTACGCCCAGACCGGCATGAATGAGAACAGCCTGAGCTGGAACCAGTGGCCGGTCGGCACGGGCCCATTCATGATGACCGAGTACCAGCAAGACCGCCGCCATGTGATGGCCCGCAACCCCTATTACCGGCCCGACACCTACCCCTGCGAAGGCTCGCCGGGCGACGAACAAGCGGGCCGTCTGGCCGACTGCGGCAAGCTCCTGCCTTTTGTCGACAAGCTCGTCTTCAACGTGGCCAAGGAGCGGGTGCCGATCAAGGAAATGTTCAAGCAGGGCTACCTGGACCTGCCCGAGTTTGACCGGGCCGATTGGGGTGTTGATTTCCTCGTCGACAAGGGGGATTCAGAGGCTGTACGGGCGGCATACGACCAGCGCGGCTACCAGTTCCCGGTCGATGTGGACATCACCAATTGGTACCTGGGCTTCAATATGCTCGACCCGGTCATCGGTCGGGGTGACACAGCCGAGCAGCAGGCCAAGAACCGCAAGCTGCGCCAGGCGCTGTCGATTGCCATCGATTGGGAAGAGGGCTACGGCAAGATATTCCGCAACAAGGGCGGCGATGCGGCGCACAGCCCCGTGCCACCGGGCGTGTTTGGTTCGCGTGAGGGCAAGCCGGGCGGCCACAACCCAATGACCCACCAGATCGTCGACGGCAAGGTGGTGCGCCGCTCGATTGACCAGGCCCGTGCCCTGCTGGCCGAGGCCGGCTACCCCGACGGCCGCGATGCCAAGACCGGCGCGCCGCTGGTGCTGAATTACGACTTTCAGCGCGTGGTGACACCCGAGCTGAAGGCCGAGAACGACTGGCTGGTCAAACAGTTCGCCAAGCTGGGCGTGCAGCTCGACGTGCGGGCGACAGACTTCAACCAGTTCCAGGAAAAGATCCTCAAGGGCAAGCACCAGATCTTCTGGTGGGGCTGGTTTGCCGACTACCCGGACGCCGAGAACTTTTTGTTCCTGCTCTACGGCCAGAACAGCAAAACCAAGCACGAGGGCGAAAACGTCGCCAACTACGAAAGCCCCGATTACGACCGGCTTTACCGCCGCCTGCAAACGCTGGAGGACGGGCCCGAGAAGCAGCAGGTGATTGACGAGATGGTGGCCATCGTCCGCGCCGATTCGCCCTGGGCCTGGGGCTATTGGTCGTACAGCGGCTTGGCGTTTCAGCCCTGGCTGCACAACGGCAAGCCGGGCGTGGTGATCCGCGACGCGGCGCGGTATCTGCGGCTGGATGTGGCTGAGCGCACGAAAAAGATTGCCGAGTGGAACCACCCGGTCTGGTGGCCGCTGCTGCTGTTGCTGGCCGGCGTAGCGGCCATCGTCGTGGCAACGCGGCGCAGCTACCGGGCGCGTGAGATGTCGCAGGCACCTGGTTACAAGCCTGGGTACGTCAAATGATCGCTTACACCCTTCGCCGCTTCGGCTACGGCCTGTTGGTGCTGATCGGCGTCAACTTGTTCACCTTCTTCCTGTTCTTCTCGGTCAACACGCCGGACGATATGGCGCGGCTGAATATCGGCGGCAAGCGCGTCACGCAAGTGCAGATCGATCAATGGAAGGTCGAGCGGGGCTACGACAAGCCGATCTATTTCGACGCTGCGCAGACCGGCATGGCCAAACTGACGCACACGGTCTTGTGGGAGCGCTCGGTGTCGCTGCTGGTGTTTGACTTCGGCCGCTCGGACGCGCGCCAGGCCATCAATATCGGCCACGAGGTCAAAACCCGCATGGGGGTGAGCTTGCAGTTCGCCGTCCCGCTGTTCATCTTGCAGGTGATCATCAGCGTGTCGTTTGCCCTGCTGCTGGTGTTCTTCCGCAATACGCGCATCGACTTCTGGGGCGTTGTTCTTTGTGTGCTGATGCTGTCGATCTCCAGCCTGTTCTACATCATCGT
>JBBQKT010000330.1:0-3957 GCA_038327205.1 Burkholderiales bacterium
CGCACTTGGCGCAGGGCAATGCGGGCGGCAATGCGCTCCACGTCGCTGACCTGCTTGAGCGCGTCACGCAGCGGTTCGGGGCTGGCTTGCAGCAGCGCATCAATCGCGTCATGCCGAGCCGTGGCTTCGGCCCGCTCGCGCCGGGGGTGCAGCAGCCAATGCCGCAGCGCCCGGCTGCCCATGCCGGTGCGGCAGGTGTCGAGCAGGGACAGCAGGGTCGGCGAGGTTTCGCCTCGCAAGGTCAGGGTCAATTCCAGATTGCGCTGGGTGGCAGGCGGCAGGTCCAGCAGGTCGCCGCTGCGCTGAACCTGCAGGCTTTTCACATGGGCCAGCGCCCGGCCCTGCGTGTGTTCGGCATAGCTCAAGAGCGCGGCGGCAGCGGCCTGCGCGGCGGTCAAGCTCTGCGCGTTGTAACCCTGCAAACTCGCCACGGCCAACTGCTCGCACAGCTTGCGCACACCCAGGGCCGCGTCGAACTGCCAACTCGGCCGGTTGGTGATCGGTGCCCGCGCGGCCAGCACGGCGGCGGGCTGCTTATCGCGGTCCACCAATACCTCGGCCGGGCTCAACCGCGCGAGCCAGGACGGCAGCTCGCGCTCAGTGCATTCGGCCAGGCCCAACTGGCCTTGGGTCATCGACAACCAAGCCAAGCCCAAAGTCTTACCCTGTTGCGAGACCGCCAGCAAGACTGAATCCTGCTTGTCCGCCAGCAGCTCGCTGTCGGTCACCGTGCCGGGCGTTACCACCCGCACCACCTTGCGCTCGACCGGGCCCTTGGCCGTGGCCACATCGCCCACCTGCTCGGCAATCGCCACCGCCTCGCCCAGCTTGATCAGCTTGGCCAGGTACGACTCCAGCGAATGCACCGGCACGCCGGCCATCACCACCGGGTTACCGCCGCTTTGGCCGCGCGTCGTCAGCGTGATGTCCAAGAGCGCATGGGCTTTGCGGGCGTCGTCGAAGAACACCTCGTAAAAATCGCCCATCCGGTAGAACACCAGTGTCTCTGGGTACTCGGCCTTGATGCCGAAGTACTGCTGCATCATCGGCGTGTGGGGGGCGATTTCGGGGGCTGGGCTCATTGATGTGCTGGCGGCAGGACAAAAAAACAAAGCCCTCGGGCGAGGGCTTTGGGGACAGACCGACGACAGTTTAGAACGGCGCCGGGTCGCCCGGCTTCTTGATGCGCACCGCAGCGCGCTTGGTCGGCTCGGCCACCGGGGCGGCGGCCATGGTTGCCACGGGCGTCAGGCCATCAGTCGGCACGGCAGTCGCCTCGTCTTCCGCCTTGATGACCCGCGTGTACGGTGCCAGCATCTGAACCAGTTGGCCGTAGATCTTAGGGTTGCCGGCCACCACTTCGCGCTGATGCAAGAAGTCGCTCTCGCCGGTGAAGTTGCCGATCAGGCCACCGGCTTCGGTGACGATCAGCGAGCCGGCGGCCACGTCCCAGGGCTGCAGACCGGTCTCGAAAAACGCGTCGTAATAGCCGGCGGCCACATAGCAAAGGTCGAGCGCGGCAGCGCCCGGGCGGCGCAGGCCGGCGCAGGCGGTCATCACCTCTTCGAACATCTTCATATAGCGCTTGAAGTTGTCGCCCCTTCGGAACGGGAAGCCGGTGCCAATCAGCGAATCGCTCATGCGGGTGCGCTTGGAGACGCGCAGGCGGCGGTCGTTCATGTAGGCGCCGCGGCCCTTGGTGGCGTAGAACAGGTCGTTGCGGGTCGGGTCGTAAACGACGGCTTGCTGAACGATGTTGCGGTGCGCCAGGGCGATCGACACGCAGTACATCGGCAGGCCGTGAATGAAGTTGGTCGTGCCATCGAGCGGGTCGATGATCCAGACGTATTCAGAATTCTTGGCACCGTGGGTGCGGCCCGACTCTTCAGCCAGGATGGCGTGGTCGGGATAGGCACCGAGCAGGGTCTCGATGATGGCCTGCTCGGCCATGAGATCCACCTCGGTCACGAAGTCATTGGGTGCCTTCGTGTTGACCTTCAGGATGTCGAGATCCATCGATGCGCGGTTGATGATGGCACCGGCGGCACGGGCCGCCTTGATGGCGATGTTCATCATCGGATGGAGAGAAGCTTGCTGCGTCATGCGTGGAGACCCTGCGACAGTTGGAAGGTGGGGTGGATTGGCGGAGAAAAAGAGCGTCGTGGGCACCGGTTGAACGGTGTGGCCTACGGATAATCCCTGATTTTAGCCGACACACTGACCAGCGCCCGTTCACATGACACGTTTCATCCTGATAAACACCAGCCACCCCGGCAATGTCGGTGCCGCAGCACGGGCGATCAAGGTGATGGGCTTTGCCGAGCTGGTTCTGGTGCAGCCCCGTTTTGCCGATGTGCTGAGCCACAAAGATGCGCGGGCCATGGCCAGCAGCGCGGATGACGTTCTGGCGAATGCCCGCATTGTTGACACCTTGGAAGAGGCGCTGGACGGCGTTACCTATGTTTGCGCCACCGCGATGACGCCACGCGATTTCGGCCCGCCGGTGCGCGAGCCGCGCGCGCTGTTCGCCGAGCTGGCCGCGTCGGCGCACAAGCTGGGCCTGGTCTTTGGTTCCGAGCGCTTCGGCATGAGTAACGACGATGTTTACCGCTGCCATGCCGTGCTGTCGATTCCGACCCAGCCCGACTATGGCTCGCTGAACCTCGCGCAGGCGGTGCAATTGCTGGCGTACGACTGGCGACAGGCACTGGGCGGCTTTGCGGTGGAGGCGCGCACGCAGGACGCGAACCTGGCCGATGCGCAGGCGGTGCAAGGACTGTTGACGCACTGGCAGGCCTCGCTGGAGCAGATCGGTTTTCTCGACCCCGCCGCGCCGCGCAAGCTGATGCCGCGCCTGAATCAACTGCTCAACCGCGCGCAGTTGACGGCCGAGGAGGTTCACATTCTCAGAGGCATTGCCCGCCAGATGGTCAAGCCCCCGCGCAGCTAGACTGATCATCCACTCCAAATCGAGCACTCATGTTCCAGCGCCTTCGCGAAGATATCGCCTGCATTCTCGAGCGTGACCCCGCCGCCCGCACGGCCTGGGAGGCGCTGACCTGCTATCCCGGTCTGCATGCCTTGCTGCTGCACCGCCGCGCGCATTGGTGCTGGACACACGGCCTGAAGTGGCTGGGCCGCTTCATCTCGCACCTCGCTCGCTTTCTGACCGGCATCGAGATTCATCCCGGTGCCACCATTGCCCGCAAGGTATTCATCGACCACGGCATGGGCGTCGTCATCGGCGAAATGGCCGAGATCGGCGAGGGCTGCACGATCTACCAGGGCGTCACCTTGGGCGGCACGGCGCTGGTCAAGGGCGCCAAGCGGCATCCGACGCTTGAGGCAGGCGTCATCGTCGGCGCGAACGCCTGCGTGCTGGGCGGCTTCACGGTGGGCGCGGGTGCACGCATCGGCTCGCTGGCCGTGGTGACCAAGCCGGTACCGGCCGGGGCCACGGCGGTGGGCAACCCGGCCCGCATCATCGAAGCCCGGGTGGACGCCGAGCGCGAGGCGCAGGCGGCCAAGATGGGCTTTTCGGCTTACGGCGTGACGCACAGCGACGACCCGATTTCGCAGGCGCTGCGCGGCCTGATTGACAGCGCAGGCGGGCAAGATCATCAGATCGCCCTGCTCTGGAAGGCGATCGAAACCCTGTCCAGCACCGGGGCTCGCAAGGACTGCGTGCCGGTGGATGCCGCGCTGACCGAATGCTTCGAGGCCGACAAGCTCAATCAGCTCGTCAGGGAGTAGCAAACATCACGTCATCCCTGCGAAGGCAGGATCCAGAATTTTGGTCGTCGCCCTGGATTCCTGCCTTCGCGGGAATGACGGGCAGGTTCAATCGTGGTGATGCCCGTGCGCGCCATGCGCATGACCATGCTGCAGCTCTTCGGCGCTGGCGGCGCGCACCGACACCACCTTGACCGTGATCTTCAGCGCCATGCCGGCGAGCGG
>JBBQKT010000331.1:0-3933 GCA_038327205.1 Burkholderiales bacterium
TGCGCCGAGCGCCGTCATCGCGCCATCGGCCATGCTGACGCGGTACAGATTCATCGCCGCGAAGTCGTCCTTGTTGGCGGCGACGAACATCGTCCGGCTGTCCGGTGTGAAGCCCAGCACTTGATAGGCTTCAAAGTCACCCTTCAGCAGCGGCTTCAATTGCTTGCTCGCCACGTCCATCGCATAGGGCTGGCGCCAGCCGGCTTCGTCCAGTGTCAGCACCAGGGTCTTGCCATCGGGCGTGAACTGGGGCTTGAGCACATTGACCACCTCGTGGCCCACGTCGCCGCGCCGCTCAAGGATGATTTCAGGCTTGGCGTTTTCGTCCGGGCCGCCCAGGTAGACGCGCAGCAATTCCTTCTCACGCTCCCAGGTGGTGAAGGCATAGTGGCTGCCGTCACGGGCCCAGGCGACAGGGCTGATCTCGAACCAGCTATCGCCGCCGGCCTGCGTGAACACCGGCGCGGGCTGCTTGCGCGGTGGGTTGGCAGCGTCGGGAACCTGACGGATGTAGAGCGCCAGCGGCCGCTCGGTGCGCTTGTCGTCCGACACCTCGCGGGGCACTTTTTTGGCGGTGGCCCAGCGCTCGCTGTAATTCATGATCTCAACCTGGCGGCCGCCGGCGGCGGGCGGAACCGGCGGCTTGCCGTCCTCGTCCGGCTTCAGCGGCGCACGGCCCAGCAATGACATCCAGCGGCCGTCCTCGCTGATGACCGTGGCGTCGATCTTGTATTTTTTGTCGGCATCGTCCGGGTGGATCAGCTCGCGGTTGATCACCTGCACGCCGCCGGCAGCGAAGCGCGCGCGCAAAACGCGGGTGTCGTCGGTGTAGACATAGCCCTGGTCGTCGGCCGTGTAGGCGACGATCTTCAGCGCACGCTGGGTGGCCTGCAGCGGCTGTATGCGGCCGGCGTCGGCGGCGACCCAGCGGAACAGGCTGCCGCGGTACTCGAACACCAGCTCGTCGCCCTTGTTGGCCCAGACGACTTGCGTCACGCCGGGGTACAGGTCGGTGGGTTTGAGCTTGTTCTTGGCGAGCGATTTTTTCAGCTCGTCGCGCAGCTCCCACAGTGCCTTGTCCTTGCCCTGCTCGGCCTTTTCGGCGGCGGAGGCTGCGGCCGATGCGGCCACGGCCACGGCTGCCGCCTTCTCGGCCAGTGGCTTGCCAGCGCGCTTGGCAGCCAGCATTTCGGCGGCTTTTTTATCCAACTCGGCCTCGGCCTTGTCGGCCGCCTTCTGCGCCTCGTCGCGCAATTTTTTGTCGGCGAGGTCTTGCTTCAGCCGCTCGATTGCCGCTGCCTCCCACTGGTTCAGATCGACCGGCTGCCCAGCCAGATAGGCCTGTTGAGCGACTTCCTTGGCCTGGGCGATAGCGATTTCGTCGCGCTTTTGCTTGAGCTTGCTGTCGAAGCGCTGCAGGTCCTCAGGGGCGTCAAACGCGGCCATCAACGCCCGCGAGGTGATGCGCTGGGTCTTGCCGGTTTTGGTGTCGTGCACATGCAGATCGCCGCCCGGCTCGCCGAACGGGTTCCACAAATACGCCAGATAACGGCCGCTGTGGCTGAAGGTCTGCGCCTTGGCCACCTCGCCCCGGTAGGGCTCGGCACGGAATAACTGCTCCAGGGTCAAGGTCAAGGACGCTGTCGGGGCCGGGGTCGGGGCGGTTTGCGCCAGCACGGTCGCCGTCAACAAGGCGGTCATCAGGCAGGTGGTACCGGCCAATCTCGATAAATTCAAGCTGCTCTCCAGGCTCGCCCAGGGTCAGGGCAGGCCGGATTCTAGAAACAGTTGCGAACACGGCTGTTCGTCATGGGCCGAATCGAGGAAACTCGACCTTCCATGTCGATCCCCAACTTCTTCGCCGCCCTCGGCCTGCTCGCCTGTGTGTTGATTGCCGTGCACATGGTGTTGCGGCCGAACCAACAGCGCTGGCTGGCTGCCCGCTTGCGCCGCCTGGCTTGGCGGCTGCGCGATGCTTGGCAGCATCTGCGCACCTGGCGGCAACGGCGTCAGCTTCAGAAGGACGCAGTTTCCGAAGCGGCAGCGGCCATCGAGCGGGCGCGGGCCAAGGCAGATGGCACCTGGGATGGGAATGTGTACCGGCCGCGGCAGTTCGACAAAAAGCGCAAGGACGACAAGCGGAACTTGCATTGAGCTGAAGGGGCGGCCCGCGCGCCGCCGACCGCCCGTCATGCCGGCGAAGGCCGGCATCCAGCGCAAACCTCACTGAGCCTGGTTGGCCTTGTCGGTGCTGCGGCGGCGCGCCATGCCGGCCATGGCAGCCAGTGCGCCAAATGTCAGCAGCAAGGTGCCCGGCTCCGGCACCGCTTGGACATAGTCACCCAACTCGGCGGCCGACACCGTGTAAGCATGCAGCACGCCGGGCAGCAGCTTGTAGCTGCCGTCCGTTGGCACACTGAGGGCCGCGCCGGTACAGCCGGCCAGGGCGCCCAACGGGCATTGGATGGACGTTGCATAGGGATCGGCATCGCTGAAGCGCAGGTACACATCCTGCTGCGCACCCAATGCGTTCTGCGTGACGCTGTAGTCGTTGTCGGTGCCGGCCAGCAACAGGTACTCGCCGTTTGCCAGCTTCGGTCCGATGGCCAGGCCTTCCCATTTCTCGGGCGACTTGTTGCCCAGGGCCGCCAGCGTGTTGGCGTCCAGATCGAGGACTTGCGCCGACTTGCTGACCTTGGTGTAGGGGATAGCGCCGGTCAGACTGATGGCACTCACGTCGGTCGCGCCAGCCAGGTCAATGCGGTAGACCTCCTTGTCAGCCGTGGCGAGTTCAGCCCCGATGCCGATACCCCGGTTGTTGCGCTCCAGGACATAAAACTCGTGGTCGTTGATGGCCACCAGCGCCGAGATGCCTTGGCCCTGGCCGCTGCGCTTCATCTGGTACGCGTACTGCGCCACCGCCTCGCCGGTCACGGTGTCGAATTTGACGATCCGGTTCACCGAGCCACTGCCGCCACCTTCGTCCAGCATGGCGCTTTGCAGCATGGCGTAGGCGAACTTGCCGTCTGGACTGATGGCCAGGCCTTCGAAGCCGCGATTGGTTCGTTTGCCGGCGGTGTTGCCAACATCACTGGCAAAGTTGGCAACGCCGCTGGCGGCATTGCGTGGCACGAGATTGGCCGGCGTTTTGAAAGTACGGAGAAGTTCACCGCTGCGGCTGAATTCGCGCACCGAAGGGCCATATTCATCCGACACCAGCAGGGTGCCCGTCCTCGGGTTGATCACAAACCCCTCAGGGTCGGCCGCCAGCCCCAGCATGCTGGTCGGGCTTGGGGCCAGCCCGTTCAATCCTTGGCCGTTGCTCTTGAACACCACCGTCTCGACGATTTTGAAATTGCTGATGGCACCGGTCGTCTGGTTCACATCCAAGGTGAAGCGTTGTGCCCGCGTGTCGTAGCTGATCGTGCCGCCGCCGGGTCCACGATCGGACAGGCCCCACCATTCCTGCCGGATCGTGTCGTAATAGATGTCCGAGAAATAACCGAGCCGGCCGTTATTGGCGCTGGTCCCGCCCGACAAATCGAGCGCTGCACCATCGAGCACAAGGCCGTTGACGAAAGTAGGGGCAGCCTGGGCGGCAGTGCCGCCGAACGCCAGGATGGCGGCGGTGATCAAACTCAGACGGCTGGACATGGCGAAAGATTCCTTCAATTGAAAAAGTTCGCCAGAGGCTAGTCAGCCCTTGTGACGGCGCCGTGACAGACCACCGAGTCAGGGGGCGGGAAAACGCGGGGCCGCCGCCGCGTGCCGTCACCTCGCCAACACCGGCCTCAACGCCACCCCCGTATGACTGCCCGAGGCCACCACCGCCTCCGGCGTCCCGGCAATCACCACCGCGCCGCCGGCCGTGCCGCCTTCCGGCCCCAGATCAATCACCCAATCCGCCTCGGCGATCACATCGAGATCGTGCTC
>JBBQKT010000332.1:0-3921 GCA_038327205.1 Burkholderiales bacterium
GAGGTGGAGCCGAAACCGGCGTTTTCGACGATCACCGCCAGCGCGACGGTGGGCGCTTCGAGCGGCGCAAAAGCGATGTACAGCGAGTGGTCGCGCTTGCGCTCATCGGCCTTGATGTCTTTGTACGTCTGGCCCGCGCGCAAGCCAATCGCTTGGGCCGTACCGGTCTTGCCGCCGCTCTGGTAACCGGCGCCGACGAACACCGCGCGTGAGGTGCCCTCAAGCGTCACGCCGTTCATCGCGTTGCGGATCACGTCCACGTCGGCCGGCCGCAGCGGCAGCGGCGTCAGCGCGTCGCTGGCGACGCGACGCTGCTCGTGCTTGACCACGTCCTCGATGTCGCGCACCAGGCGCGGCTTGAAGCGCAGGCCGCCGGTCGACAGGGTTGAGACGGCGGTGGCCAGCTGCAGCATCGTGAAGTTGTTGTAGCCCTGGCCAATGCCCAGCGAGATCGTCTCGCCCGCATACCACTTCTGCTGCTCGGGCTTCTTGTAGGCGCGGCGCTTCCAATCGGTGCTGGGCAGCAGGCCGGTCACCTCGCCCTGCAAGTCGATCTCGGTCTTGCGGCCGAAGCCGAAGGGCTCCAGCTGGTCGTGAATCAGGTCGACGCCCATCTCGTTGGCCAGGCTGTAGAAGTAGACGTTGCTGGAGGTGACGATGGCCAGGCGCATGTCTTTCGGGCCAGCGCGGTCGCCCTCGGCACTGCCGAAGTTGCGGCCGCCGAAGCTGAAGGTCAGGTTGTCCTGGATCACCAGACTGGGCGAGCGCTTGCCGGTGTTCAAAGCTGCCATTGCCATATACGGCTTGAAGGTCGAGCCGGGCGGGTAGGTGCCGCGCATCGCCCGGTTCAGCAGCGGTTTGTCGAGGTTCTCATTCAGGTCGCGCCAGCTTTCCGAATCGATGCCATCAACGAACAGATTCGGATCGAAGGTCGGCTTGCTGACAAAGGCCAACACCTCGCCGTTGCGGGGGTCGATGGCCACCAGCGCGCCGCGCCGGTCCTTGAACAGCGCTTCCACCAGCGCCTGCAGTTTGATGTCGATCGACAGCACCAGGGTGTTGCCCGGCGTCGGCGGCTTGTGGGCCAGGCGCCGCACTGCCCGGCCACCGGCGCTGGTCTCGACCTGTTCAAAACCGGTCAGCCCGTGAAGTTCGTGCTCATAGCTTTGCTCGACGCCCAGCTTGCCGATGTATTCGGTGCCGCGGTAGTTGGCCAGGTCTTCTTCTTCCCACTCGTCCATCGCCTTCTTCTCGGCCAGGTTGATGCGGCCGATATAGCCCAGCAGATGCGCACCCACCTCGCCCAGCGGGTAGTTGCGGAACAGCCGCGCCTTGATGTCCACGCCGGGGAAGCGATAGCGCTGGGCGGTGAAGCGCGCCACCTCGGCATCGCTCAGCTTGGTGCGGATCGGAAGCGACTCGAAATTCTTGCTCTCTTCCATCAGCCGCTTGAAGCGCCTGCGGTCGCGCAGCTCGATCGGCAGCACCTGCGCCAGGCTGTCGATGGTGGCATCCAGATCGGCCACTTTCGACGGTGTGATTTCGAGCGTGTAGGCCGAGTAATTGCTCGCCAGCACGACGCCGTTGCGGTCCTTGATCAGGCCCCGGTTCGGCACGATTGGCACGACGGTGACGCGGTTCGCCTCGGCCCGGTCGAGCAGGGTGTCGTGCTGCATCACCTGCAAAAAGAACAGCCGCGCGATCAGCAGGCAAAAGCACAGCAGCACAAAGGCGGCCGCCGCGACCAAGCGCAGGCGAAAGCGGGAGACTTCCTGCTTGAGGTTTTTAAGGACAGCCATCGGCAGGGGCTACAGCGGGCGGTGGGCGTCGCGGTCGGGCGCGCGGCGCTGCGGCGCGAGCAGCAACACGCAGGCCAGCGGCCACAGCGCGGCTTCGATCAGCGGGGCCAGCAACAGCGCCCAGCCCGGCCACATGCCGCCCACCAGCATGCGCACCGCCAGCGACAGCAGATGCGCCAGCGCAAACAAGGGCAGCACATGCAGGGCCTGGGTGGGCAGACGGAACCAGGGCAGCCGGCGGTGCAAGGTGACCGCGCCAAAGCTGAGGGCGCTGTAGGCCAGCGCGTGCTGACCCAGCAATGCGCCGTGGTGCACATCGATCAGCAGCCCGAACGCAAACGCCCACACCACGCCGACCCGGCGCGGCTGGTGCACGCCCCAGAACACCAGGGCCAAGGCCAGCAGATCGGGCATCCAGGGCATGCGGCCGATGGGCACCATGTTTGCCATCAGGGCCAGCAGCAGGGTCAGCGCAATGAAGAAGGGGTTGGCCGGCAGCAGCAGCTGGTCCGAGCCACGGGGCATGATCATCGCGAGGCTCCCGTGGAGGGCGCGCCTGCGGCAGATGCCGCTGCTGCCTGCTTGGCGGCCCGCGCTTCGGCTTTTTCGGCCTTCTTCGACGCCCTCACGGCAGCGGTGTCGGCGGCCTCGCTTGCGGCGGCTTCGGCCGCCTCGGCGCGGGCACTTTCAAACTGGGCCAGTGGCTGCAAGATCAGCACATGGCGGGCGCTGTCGGCTTGCGCCACCGGTGCCAAGCTGACCCTCGCAAAACTGGTGTCGCCGCGCCGCTCCACTGCCGTGACCTTGGCCACCGGCAAGCCCGGCGGGTAGACGCCGTCAAGCCCCGAGGTGGTCATCAAATCGCCCACCTTCACATCGGCATTGGCGGCCAGAAAGCGCAGCTCCATGCCGCTGCCGTCGGGGCTGCCGAAGGCGGCGTTGCGCTGCTGGGTACGGGTGTTGAGCACGGGGATGGCGGCGTCCTTGTCGCTCAGCAAAGTGACCTCGGACGACAGGGTGTAGACCCGTGTCACCTGGCCCAACACGCCCGCATCGTTGATGACCGGCGAGCCCGCCATCACGCCCTGGCTGCGGCCGCGGTCGATGATGACGCGGCGCGAATAGGGGTCGGCCGCTTCGTACAAAACTTCGGCCGACACCGAGCTGACCTGCAGCGCCGGACGCAGATCGAGCAGCGCCCGTAGCCGCTGGTTTTCTGACTGCAACTGCTCGGCGCGGCTGAGCCGTTCGGCCTGTTGCACCAGCTGCCGGCGGGCCAGGTTTTCGGCGTCCATGGCCCGCTCGGTGCCGCGCATGTAGTCGCCCAGGGTGTCCCAGGCGTCAACCGGGGTCAGCAGCACGCGCTGCACCGGATGCAGCGCCAGGGCCAGCCCGGCGCGGGCCGGCATGGCGAGCTTGAAGCGCGCGTCCAGCACCATCAAAAACACGGCGAAGGCTGCACATAACACCAGCTGGGTCAGCGCCGACGTGCCTTGGCGAAAGAACGGCGGAGGGTTGCGATCCAGCGTGCCGTAGGACATGGCTCAGGCCTGAAGGTCGCTGTGTAGATCGCTGCTCAGATCGCTTCTTGGTGCAATTACTCGGAGGTGAAGATTGAACCCAGACGTTCCATGCGCTCCAGCGCCATGCCGCAACCGCGCACCACGCAGGTCAGCGGGTCTTCGGCCACCAGCACCGGCAGGCCGGTTTCTTCGGCCAGCAGGCGGTCCAGGTCGCGCAGCAAGGCGCCACCGCCGGTCAGCATCATGCCGCGCTCGGCGATGTCGGCGCCCAGCTCGGGTGGGGTCTGTTCGAGCGCGTTCTTGACGGCGGAAACGATCTGGTTGAGCGGGTCGGTCAGCGCCTCCAGGATCTCGTTAGAGGAGATGGTGAAGCTGCGCGGCACGCCCTCGGCGAGGTTGCGGCCTTTGACTTCCATTTCCTTGACCTCGGAGCCCGGGAAGGCGCTGCCGATGTTCTTCTTGATCGCCTCGGCGGTGGGCTCGCCGATCAACATGCCGTAGTTGCGGCGGATGTAATTGATGATGGCCTCGTCGAACTTGTCGCCGCCGACGCGCACGCTGCCCTTGTAGACCATGCCGCCCAGGCTGATGACGCCGAC
>JBBQKT010000333.1:0-3919 GCA_038327205.1 Burkholderiales bacterium
GGCGATGGTCGGCGACGGCATCAACGACGCACCGGCGCTGGCGGCCGCCGATGTGGGCATCGCCATGTCCACCGGCACCGATGTGGCCATGCACGCGGCGGGCGTGACCTTGATGCGTGGCAAGCCGAGCCTGGTGGCCGACGCCATCGACATCTCGCGCCGCACCTACGCGAAGATTCGGCAGAACTTGTTCTGGGCCTTCTTCTACAACCTGGTCGGCGTGCCGCTGGCCGCGTTCGGGCTGCTGAACCCGGTGATTGCCGGTGCGGCGATGGCCTTCAGCAGCGTCAGTGTGGTGAGCAATGCGCTGCTGTTGCGGCGCTGGAAAGGCGCAGCGAAATGACGGCACTCGATACCGCCGAAGGCCTGTTCAACATCGGTGAGGCGGCGACTCGCTCGGGCGTGTCGGCCAAGATGATCCGCCACTACGAAACCCTGTCGCTGTTGCCCAAGGTTGGGCGCACCGAGTCGGGCTACCGGCAATATGGCGCGCGAGAAGTGCACACCCTGCGCTTCATTCGCCGGGCGCGCGAGCTGGGCTTCAGCCTGGTTGAGATTGCCGCCCTGCTCAAGCTGTGGCAGAACCGGCGCCGCGCCAGCGCCGATGTGAAACGCATTGCCCTTTTGCATGTGGCCGATCTGGACCGGCGCCTGGGCGAGATGGCGGCCATGAAGCGAACCCTGGCCTCGCTGGCGGCCTGCTGCCACGGCGACGACCGACCCGATTGCCCAATCCTCGATGAGCTGGCGGAATGAGGCCGCAGCGTGATTCGACGATATCGCTTGACATTCCCATGGTGGGAAGGTCGACAGTAGGCGCTTCAGTTACTCCAACCTAATGGGAACACCCAATGACGACCTTTGAAATCAAAGACATGACCTGTGGTCACTGCGTCGGTGTCATCACCAAGGCGGTGAAGGCAGTGGACGCGAACGCGGTGCTTCAGTTCGACCTGGCAACCCACCGGGTGACCATTGAACCCAGCGCGGCCGATGCAGCCCATTTGAGTGAGGCCATCCAGCAGGCGGGCTACACACCGGTGCGGGTCGAGGCCAGCTTGGCGCCCTTGGCGGCCAATGCCGCTCCGGCACGGGGAGGTTGCTGCTGCGGTTGAAACCGGCGGCGGCGCCCGCCGTCAATCAAGACGGCGGGGGTCGGGTGAACGCCGAGGGCCAGCATCCGAGGGGTTGAGGTCAAGCAGTCTGGCGCCAGAGAGCACGAGAGAGCACCAGAGAACACGAGAGAGCGCCCGAGGGTGTCACCTCAGTGCGTGCCCCACAGCTGCTTGAGCCGCGCATCCCGGCCGCAGCTGTAGCGGTAATAGTTGTAGCGCACCGGGTTCTTGATGTAGTAGTCCTGGTGATAGCCCTCGGCGGGGTAGAAGGCAGCGGCGGGCTCGATCACCGTGACGATGGGCTCCTTGAACGGCTTGCTTTTCTCAAGCGCCGCCTTCGAGGCCAGTGCAGCCGCGGCCTGCTGCGGACCATGGGTGAAGATGGCCGTCCGGTAGGGATTGCCGGCATCACAGAACTGGCGGTCTTTGGTGGTCGGGTCGATGCTGTGCCAGAACTTTTCGAGCAACTGCTCGTAGCTCACCTTGGCCGGGTCGTAGACCACCTCCACCGCTTCGGCGTGGCCTGTGGTCTTGGCCGACACCTGTTCATAGGTCGGGTTGGCCACCGTGCCGCCGGTGTAGCCCGAGGTGGTGGAGATGACGCCGGGGATCTTGTCGAAATCGGATTCCACGCACCAGAAGCAGCCACCGGCGAATGTCGCCTTGGCGGTGGTGGGTGCTGCTGTGCTTTGCGCCATGACGGCGGTTACGCTGATGCTCATGCCCACGCCCAAAGTCAGCGCAGCGAGCACGCCCAAAGTCTGCCGCCGCATCATGCCGCCGGCGCAAAACGCAGCGCCACTCCGTTGTTGCAATAGCGCTTGCCGGTCGGCTGCGGGCCGTCATTGAAGACATGGCCCTGGTGCCCGCCGCAGCGCGCGCAGTGGTATTCGGTGCGCGGCAGGATCATCTTGAAATCGGTCCGGGTGGCCACCGCCTCGGGCAGGGGCACGAAGAAACTGGGCCAGCCGGTGCCGCTTTCGAATTTCGCCTCACTGGCAAACAGTGGCAGATCGCAGCCGGCACAAAGATAGCGACCGGCACGCTTTTCGAGGTTGAGCCCGCTGCTGCCCGGCGCCTCCGTGCCTTCGTCGCGCAAGACGCGGTAGGCGGGCGCGCTCAGGCGCTGCTTCCATTGCGCGGCGCTGAGCTCAACACGGTCAGCACGGGTCGGCGCAGAGGCAGCGGATGCGGTTTTGGCGCCGAGGGCGGCTGTGCCCAGGCCCAGGCCGGAAAGCAAATTCAGGAGTTTGCGTCGGATCATGGTGTGGTTCTCCAGTTGAGACTTTTCAGTCGCGCAACGCCGGCAAACCTTTCACAGCTCGCACGGTGAGCAGGGTCAGACCGCCTGGGGCGGCTGCTTCTTGTCCTCGGTCTGCGTGTCGAAGTCGCTGGCCTCATGGCGCTCGTGGAGTTGCGTGTCGAGCGGGCCCCAGGCCCGGTTGACCATGCGGCCACGGATGGCTGCCGGGCGCTTTGCAATCTGATCGGCCCAGCGCACCAGGTGGGTGTAGCTGGCCACGTCCAAAAATTCACCGGCCTCGTAAAGCTGGCCCTTGACCAGCGCGCCGTACCAGGGCCACACGGCGATGTCGGCGATGCTGTAGTCGTCCCCCGCCAGATAGTCGTTGTCGGCCAGGCGCTGATCCAGCACGTCGAGCTGGCGTTTGACTTCCATCGCAAATCGGTCGATCGGGTATTCCATCTTGCTGGGGGCATAGGCATAGAAATGCCCGAAGCCGCCGCCCAGATACGGCCCGCTGCCCATCTGCCAGAACAACCAGTTCAAGGCTTCAACCCGCGCCGCGCCGCTGGGCAGGAGGGCACCGAACTTTTCGGCCAGATGCAGCAGGATCGCGCCGCTCTCGAACACCCGCACTGGTTGCGGGCCGCTGCGGTCCAGCAAGGCCGGGATCTTCGAATTGGGGTTGACGCCCACAAAGCCGCTGCCGAATTGCTGGCCCTCGCTGATGCGGATCAGCCAGGCGTCGTACTCGGCCCCGCTGTGGCCCAGCGCCAGCAGCTCTTCCAGCATCACCGTCACCTTCACGCCGTTGGGCGTGGCCATTGAATACAGCTGCAAAGGGTGGCGGCCGACGGGCAAGTCTTGCTCGAAGGTTGGCCCAGCCACCGGCCGGTTGATGCTGGCGAACTTGCCGCCATTGGCCTTGTCCCAGGTCCAGACCTTGGGTGGGGTGTAGGTTTCCGAATCACTCATTTTTTCTCCTTGCGAGCCCCGGTATGGGGCGATGTTGAGATCGTTGTCCGCCTGCTGCGCTTGATCGCGGGGCGGCCTCAGGCGGCATCGTTGAGCTTCCAGTCATAGGGCAGGAAGCTGATGTCAGCCCGCTGGCTGCGTACGCGGTCGCGGTCGGCTGGCAAGTCGGCGAGTGGGTCGGCATAGCGCGCCATGAAGCCCGCCAGCGAGGCGATGCCGCGGTGGCCGAGTTTGAAATCATCGCCGTACCAGTCAAAGATCTTCGACACCTCAAGCCGGCCTGTTGCGCCCACAAAGCGGTTGCGTGTGCGGTCGCTCATGAAGCGCAGCACCTGCTCGTCGATCTGCGCGTCGAGCCGCTCGGCGACGAAGGCTTCCTCGCGCAGTGGCGGGCAGCCAACGCTGGCGCAATTGACCGCAAAGTGCACGCGCGGATCGTCAAAGCGGCCCCGCTCGCGCAGCATGCCGTGCTCGATGTCGTCGAGCGACACGCTGCCACCCAGCAGAGCAATCCACTTTGGTTTCCAGGGGCTGCTGAACAGGCTGCCCAGGTCTTTGATCGAGGTCAGGTCCGGGTACTTCGTCA
>JBBQKT010000334.1:0-3919 GCA_038327205.1 Burkholderiales bacterium
ATCGCCCGCGTTGATGAACATGCCGCCGCCCCAGTGGCCGCCGCCCGACACCGACTGCATGCGCTGGCCGTCCAGCTCGACCCATGAGTTGTCATAGCCCTTCCAGCGCCAAGTGTTGGACGCGCCAATCGGGTCCATCACCCGCTCGCGCAAGACGGTCGGCAGCGGCTTGCGCCAGACCTGCAGGGCGGCCAGGGCCAGCACATTGACGCGCACATCGTTGTACTTGTAATGGGTGCCCGGCTCATGGAGCTTGCGGTTCGCCCATTCGTCCGCCTTACCCTCCGGCCGATCCGCCCAATCCGGCTTGCCCCACACGCTACCCTGCCAGTCGCTGGTCTGGCGCAACAGATGGTCCCAGGTGATCGGCTGGTTGTGCGGCGCGTCGAACAGGTCCACGCCGGGCGGCATAGAGCCCGCCACCTTGTCGTTCACATCGCGGATCAGGCCGTCCTTCACCGCCAGGCCGACGACGGTGGTGAGGAATGTCTTGGCCACGCTGTGCGTCATGTCGACCCGCTGCGTATCGCCCCACTCGGCCACCACATAGCCGCGCCGCACGATCAGCCCGTTGATCGCGGCACGCGGCCGGGTGGCACCCAGCAGGCCGCCAAAATACGGCTCCTTGGCACCGAAGCTCTGCGCCAGCGCCAGCGCCTGATCGCGCGGTGCCGGGTTGTCGACAGTGGCCACATAGCGCAGCGCTTCATCGAGCAGGGCGGCGTCCATGCCGACCTGGGAAGCCGTTCGGCGCTGCCAGTCGAAACGCTCGGGAAAGTAAGGCTGCTGGGCCCAGGCGCTGCCCATATTGAGCAGGGCCAGCAAGGCAACAACAACAAGACCGGTTCGGCGCTTCAACATCAACAAGACTCCTTTTCGATGGCGGATGTTAAACATCGCCGAGCGCGCGACAGGCCCAATCGACCACCGCCTGTGCGCTATGAAACTCATCGACCGAGCGCACCGGCACTTCCGGCCAGCGGGCTGCCCACATCCGCGTCAGGCTGGTGCCGGGGCCGACTTCGAGCACGCAGCGCGGGCGGCGTTCGGCCAGGGTCGTCATGCAGCGGTCCCACTCGACGGTGTGATCGATCTGCGCTGCCAGAGCCTTCTTGAGCACAACGGAGTCTCGCCGGCCAGCGCCGTCGAGGTTGCAAACGACCACGGCGGATGCACTTCGCGGCCAGCCCATCGGCGTGAGCAGTGTGGCAAACCCAGCAGCGGCATCGGACATGGCGGCGGTGTGCGAGGGCAGCCGCACCTTCAGCGGCGTCAGCTCCGCACCGAGCAGCAGCAGCTCGGGCGTGACGGCGGCCAGCGCAACCAAGCTGCCGCCCAGCACGCATCGATCCACGCCCAGGCGAATTGCCACGGCCAAATCGAAGCGCGCCCGCAGCGCATCGAGCGCCGCCACGCGAATGCCGCTGACGGCCAGCAGGCCACCCGGTTGCGTGCCAGCGCAGCGGTCCATCAGGGCCGCGCGCTGCTGCGCCAACTGCATGGCTTCACCGGCGCTGAACAGGCCTGCCGCGCTGAAGGCCGACAACTCACCGACGCTGTACCCGGCCACCATCGACGGCTTGGGGAGGTGCGGGGCCAGCACAGCCCAGGTGGCCAGGGACACGCCGGTCATCAGCGGCTGGGCAATGCGGTTGCTGCTGGCCCAAGCTTCATCGGCCATGCGGGCGCGCCAATCGTCACCCAGGCCCATGTCGGCAAGGACAGTTGCTGCCAGCGGCTCGGCCTCCAACCAAGGCAGCATGGCTGCATGCTGCACGCCCTGGCCGGGGAACAGCAGGGCCAGGCTCACACGCCGAGCCGCTCGATCAGACCGGCAGCGGCCAACACATCGGCGGCACCGCCGGGGGACAGGCGGCGGGCGATGAAGGCCTGATGGATGCGCTGCGCATGGGCGATGGCATCGGGCCGGTCTGCGCCGCCAGCGTCGAGAAACTGACGCGCCTGCGACTGCGCAAAGCGCAGGCCGGCCAGGCCGCCCCGGTGGGCAAGATTGGTGTCCTCCAGTTGGGCAATGATGTGAAAGAGCGTTTGCAGGCGGGCGCCTTGGTCGTCAAGCCCCTGTCGGCGTGCTTTCGCCAAGGCCGGCACGGCGCACTCGAAGACGCTGGGGAAGCCCATGGCCGCTTCCTCGCCCGCCGACCGCAGCCCAAGCGTCCGTGCAGCGCGCTGGCCGTTTGACGCCGAAGCCCGCAGGCGACGCGCTCGCAAGGCATCGCCCCATAAATTCATCAGCCGCTGCCTAGAACCCGCCGCCGCGCAGATCAGGCCCAAGGTGAAGACCGCGCCCCGGTGGGTGTTGATGCCACCGGTCGCCTGCAGCATGCGGGCTTCAGCGGCAGCGCCCAGCGTTTCGAGCGACTCGAACGACGCTCCGGCCGCGCCCAACATCGCGATGCGCGCAAAGTAATGCCGCAGCGCAAACAGGCTGCGCATGAAGGTGGTGGCATCCATATCGCTGTGGCTGCCGCTGTCAACAAAGCTCACCAGACCCGGCTTGGGGGCGAGCGCCAGCTCGTCATACAGCGCGGCAATGGCCGCACGGCCGATGCGCTGGGCAGGCAAGTCAGGCGCTTCAACGCTGCAATCGACCGGGCGCAGCGAACGCATCAACATGGCTCAAGCTCACGTTCCATCGCCACACCCTGCAAACGCTTGACAAGGATGCGGTCCACGCGCTGCTCACGCCAAGGCCGCCATTCGCGCCACGCCACTGCGCGGCCGTCCGGGAACACCAGTTCGCCGTCGATACGCGGCCGGGTGAAAGCCGCCTGGCTCAAGGCGGCTGCCGCCAAGTCTGCCGCCGCAGCATCGTCCACCGACACACACAAGTCGACATCGGAATCAGCATGCAGATAGTCCAATCCCGTCAGGCGCTGCCAGCCGAAGCTGCCATAGACGCGCGCCGTCAGCTGACCAACCAGCACCGTCCAAGCGTCACGCGCCGTGGCGGGCAACAGCGCGGTGATCGATGCTGCCTTCGGGAATTCATCAAAGAAAAGAATGCCGCTCGTCGGCACCTGCATGGCCAGCCGCCGCCGGTGCCAGCGCAGCGGCGCGCACAGGCCCAGCGCGATCTGGCCGGCGGCCAGCCGGGCGGGCTGTTGGGTCACGACCAGCGGCAGCTGCTCAGCCGCCCAGAAGCTCAGGCAGGCACGCGCCTCATCGTCCCAAGCCAGGGCCCGGACGGCAGCCCAGCCTTGCTCGTTCAGGCGGGCGAGTTGATGGCGGCGCAGCATGGCAAATGAGGCTCAGGCTGCAGCCAAGACCTGCTGGATGACCGACGCGGCCAGTCGCCGACCGCCCCGCGCCGCGCCATCGCGCGCCCGCTCATCGGTGACCGGTGAATCGCGCAGCGCATCGACCAGGCATTGGCGCAGATCGCCCTGCCAGAGCGCGCGCACGCCGCCCATCGCCACATAGTTCTCGACCCCTGGCGCGAACACCGGGTTGGCCTTGGACAACTCGGTCAGCAGCGCCTCGGGCAATTTGGTCACCCTTGCCATCGCCGGGATGCGCATCACGCGGATCTCGGCCTCGGGCAGCGCGTAGCAGGCGTCGGCAATCAGGCCCGAGCTGATGAAGCCGCCGGACAGCGCCTGGTCGTACACCAGCCCGATCACGCGGTGGCCGCGTTTGCGTGCCAGATCGACACAGCAGCCCAAGTGCGCCATCGCCCGGTTGATGCCCAACAGCTCATCGCGGCGGCGCAGCTGCTGGCCCTGGGTGTCGACCAGCAGCAGGATCGCGCGGCCGGGGTGATCCCTCATCGTGTCGAGGATCACGCGGGCCTGCTTCAGCGCCAGGGCGACGCCGATGGCGGCGTGGTTCGTGCTGCCGACGACGGTGATCGCGGCGCCGTCCACTTGCCCCGTGCCGCTCAGAAAATCACCGTCGGCTT
>JBBQKT010000335.1:0-3886 GCA_038327205.1 Burkholderiales bacterium
GGCACCGCCTCAAATCGCTGTTTGCGCAGGTACTACGGCAGGTTGGCGACGATGTCCTGGGCTTCCGGTAACTTGCCGATGCGAACTTTGGTGGCCAGTTCCCAAACGGAGGCGGCGCTGAGCTCGGGGCTGTCGAGCAGCGGCGGCGGCGGGCTTGGCCGGGCTTGCGGGAAGGTGACGCTGATGATTCAGCAGCCATCCCATGTTTTCAATTCTTCCTTCGGCAGCGGCTCGAAAAAAGCTGGCGTCAGCGCGGCCTTACCCTTGGCCGAGCCCGGCTGGCGGGGTGGCAACGCCACCGGCACGAGGCGCACGCAGGGCTTGCCGGCCTTGGCGATGATGACTTCATCACCCAACATTGCGGCATCGACCAAGCGCGAGAGTTGGGCCTTGGCTTTTTGAATGTTCATCTTCATTTCGGACTATCTCGGTGACCAGACGTGGGCAAAGCTTAGCCCGCCCAGGCCTTGTCGGCAGATGCAACGACTGGGCCGCTCATCGCCGCTTTCTCCGTCCCGCCGTCACCGCAAACTGCTGCGGCACCCGATCCAGGCCGGCTCGATACCGGGCATGCGCACCGAACGCGCTGGCGGTGACAAGGATGTCGGCGCGGGCGATGCCTGCGGCCTGAGCGGCGGCTTGCCAACCATCGACGGCGCTGGCAACCTCGTCGATCACAGTTTGCGCTGCGTCGTGCGTCAGACCATAGAAGGCGGCCGTGGACATGACGGTGGCGAGGCTCGGGCGGTTGTCTGCATCGTCGATATTGAGCACATGCTCGGCCTTGTCGACGTTGGGGTTCACGTCAAACGCTGGGGCCAGGCGCCAGCCGCCGGGGCGCAGGATGAAGCCGTGGTTGCGCAGATGGTCGTCGCGGTTGCCCACGGCCACAAAGAAGGCGACGCGGCGGAACAGCTGCGCCAGGTCGGCCGCCACCTGGGCAGGGTCGCCACGGCTGCGCAGAAACTGCGCCAGTTCCAGGTAGCTGACGCCCTCGCTGTGCTCTTTGCTCAGCAGGGTCATGGCCGAAGCGTAAAAGCGCCGCTTACCACCCGGTAGGCGGTCAAACCGCTGCACACAGAAGGTGTGGAAGGGGCCGTTGAGGTGGGCCACGCGGGCCAAACGGGCGACTGGCACATCGATGCCCGCACGCTGGGCGAGGCCGTGAAGCAGGTGTTCCCATGCCCCGACGTCGCGGTCATCGTCCCGTGACGGGAACTTGGCGATCCACAGGCTGCCGTCGCGGTCGGTGAAGTTCGCCTTGGGCCGTGCACCGCCGAGTGAGGCGCCGGGGGCCACCAGCACGGCCAGCCAGCGGCGCAGCGCACTCAAGTCTTCGATGCGTTTGTCGGTCAAGGCGAGGGCGACGGCTTCGAGTTCAGCCAGCTCGGTGACGGGCGGCGCGGCCAAGGCCTCGGTGGCGAGAAAGGTGTCGCCGCCCGCTAACCGGAAGCGCAATGCGCCCTGGCGGGTCAGGTCTTGCACGCCGACGAGAAAGTCCCAGGCGTACAGCGTACGGGCCGGGCGACTTTCGTCCTTGGCCTGCAGGGCTTCGCGCCGCTTCATCAGGGTCTGGCCCCAACGGTCGGGTGACGAATCTAAAAAGATGCCGAAATTGCCCAGCTCGGGCTTGGGGAAAAACGCCGCATCGCCGAGCGAGAGATCGGGATCGAGCGCCAAAGCCAACGAAAACGCAAAGGGCTGGGCCAGCCAATCACGGTCATAGCGAAACCGCACCTGGCCCCGGTCATGGGCCAGCGTGCCGACCCGGCACAGTGGGGCGGCGTCACTGTCGAGCCAGACTTCGAGCGAATTTTCGAGTGCCTCGGCCTTCATCATCAGCGCCCCGTGCTCGGCGAATCCAGCGCCAAGTCTTGCAACTTGCGCCCCAGCTTGTCGTCGGCCGCGATGAGGGCGAGATCGGCCTCCAAGCCCAGGGTGGCGAGCACGCGCAGGTAGGTTCCCAAGGTGACGGCGGCATCGCCGCATTCGGCGTTGTAGAGCGTCGTGCGAGAGATGCCGGCCCGCTGAGCGACGGCCGTGGCGGTGAGCTTGCGCCGTAAGCGCGCCAGGCGCAGCCGCTCACCCAGGCCTGCGAGAAGCGCCAGCTCGGACGGGAAAGAAGGGGCTGGTTTGCTTGGCATTGTTCACCATTCTAGACAATTAATAAGTAAATTGAAAACAATGGATTACATTGCATGGCAAGAACGCCCATGAGCGTGGGCAACAGTACGATGCGCTGCCCGTTACCATCACCCCAATGATCAACGCCCTCGACATCGCCCTGCTTTACCTGATCGCGGCCGTGCTGGGCGTGGTGGCTTGCCGCTATCTGAAGCTGCCGCCGATGCTGGGCTATTTGGCGGTGGGGGTGTTGATCGGGCCGAATGCGCTGGCGCTGGCCAAGGATTCGGCATCGATCCGCTATCTAGCGGAATTCGGGGTGGTGTTTCTGATGTTCGTCATTGGGCTGGAGTTCAACCTGCCCAAGCTGCGCAGCATGCGCAACATCGTGTTTGGCCTCGGGCTGATGCAGGTGCTGATCACGATGCTGGCCACGGTGGCCGGGCATTTCATGCTGGCATGGGCGTTCAAATACTTCGGTGCCGCCTGGGAGCTCAGCTGGCAGGGCGCCCTGGTGCTGGGCTCGGCGATGGCGATGAGCAGCACGGCCATCGTCGTCAAGCTGATGGCGGAGCGGCTTGAGTTGGAAAGCGAACACGGCCGGCGGGTGATGGGCGTGCTGCTGTTCCAGGATTTGGCCGTCGTGCCCCTGCTGGTGATGATCCCGGCGCTGAATGACAGCGGCGGCGAAATGGCGCAGTCGCTGGGCTGGGCGACGCTCAAGGCCATCGTCTTGCTGGCCGTGCTGCTGACCGGCGGCAAGCAGGCCATGCGCTGGTGGCTCACGCTCGTCGCGCGGCGCAAGAGCGAGGAGCTGTTCATGCTCAACCTGCTGCTGGTCACCCTGGGCCTGGCCTGGCTGACCGAGCATGCGGGCTTGTCGCTGGCGCTGGGCGCTTTTGTGGCCGGCATGCTGATCGCTGAGACCGAATACAAGCACCAGGTGGAGACCGACATCCGGCCGTTTCACGACGTGCTGCTCGGGCTGTTCTTCATCACCATCGGCATGAAGCTCGAAGGCGCCATCGTGCTGGCGCAATGGCCGCTGGTGATCCTGCTGGCGCTGCTGCCCATCGTTGCCAAGTTCGCGCTGATCGCCGGGCTGGCCAAGCTGTTCAAGACGCCGACCGGCACCGCGCTGCGCACCGGCCTCTATCTGGCGCAGGCGGGCGAGTTCGGTTTTGTGCTGCTGACCCTGGGGGCGCAGGAGCAATTGATCGCGCCGCAATGGGTCAGCCCGGTGCTGGCCAGCATGGTGCTGTCGATGCTGGCCACGCCCTTCCTGGTGATGTACAGCAACCGCATCGTGATGAAGCTCAGCAGCAGCGACTGGATGCTCCAATCGCTGCAGCTGACCACGATCGCCAAGAAGGCGATCAAGGTGGATGCCCACGTCATCATCTGCGGCTACGGCCGCAGCGGGCAGAACCTGGCGCGGATGCTGGAGGGCGAAGCGATCCCGTACATGGCGTTGGACCTGGACCCCGACCGGGTGCGCCAGGCGGCAGCAGCGGGCCAGAGCGTCGTTTTTGGCGATGCGGCGCGGGCGCAAAGCCTGATGGCGGCCGGCCTGGCACGGGCCAGCGCGGTGGTGGTCAGCTATCACGACACCCCCTCGGCGCTGAAGATCCTGCGGCTGGTGCAGGAACATGCGCCACAGGTGCCGGTCATCGTGCGCACGATTGACGACACCGATCTTGAAAAGCTGCGCGCCGCCGGGGCCACCGAGGTGGTGCCCGAGGCGATTGAAGGCTCGCTGATG
>JBBQKT010000336.1:0-3876 GCA_038327205.1 Burkholderiales bacterium
GCCGTCCATGTGCGGGCCGGGCATCACCAGCTTGGCCCCCACCATGGCGGCGCTGTACGGAATGCCCCAGGCATTGACGTGGAACATCGGCACGACCGGCAAGATCACATCGCGCGCCGAGCAGTCCATCGCGTCGGGCAGTGCCGAGCCAAAGGCATGCAGCACGCTGGAACGATGACTGTAAGCAGCACCCTTGGGATGGCCGGTGGTGCCTGAGGTGTAGCAAATGCTCGATGCGGTGTTTTCGTCAAACGTCGGCCAGCTGTAGGCACCGTCTTCGGCCGCAATCAAGTCCTCAAAGCACAGCAAATTCGGCACGCTGGTGCTGGCCGGCATGTGGGCGCGATCTGTCATCAGCACGTAATGCTTGATCGACGACAACGACGCCGCGAGCTTTTCGACCAGAGGCAAAAAGGTCAGGTCAAAGCACAGCACCAAGTCCTGTGCATCGTTGGCGATCCAGGCGATCTGCTCCGGAAACAGCCGCGGGTTGATCGTGTGGCAGACCAGGGCCGAGCCCGAAGCGCCGTAATAGATCTCCAGGTGCCGGTACGTGTTCCAGGCCAGAGTGGCCACCCGGTCGCCAGGTTGGCAACCCAGCCGTGCAAAGGCCTGGGCGAGTTGGCGGGCGCGCAATTCGGCATCGCGCCAGCCGTAGCGGTGAAGGTCGCCCTCGACCCGCTTCGACACAATTTCGGTGTCTCCCGAGTGCCGCGCCGCATGCGTGAGCAGCGACGAAATCATCAGGGGCATGGACATCATTTGGCCCATCAAGTGGGACGCTGCCGTCATCAATTTGTCTCCTATCTTTCGAACTAACCACCGGGGCGTTCTTGCTTGTTCGGGCCAGTCTAAACGCAGGCCGCAGGCTCACATAGTCCCCGGCGTTACACGGCCATGGCAAGACTATTAAGGGTATTCACTGGACTCGGAGGGTCATCGGCGCCTTCACTACACTGCCCAGATGTTGATGCAAGCCGCCCTGCCCCGTTTTGCCGCCCTGGGCGATGAGTTTTTTACCGAACTGCCCGCCACCGGCATGCCTGCCCCATTTTGGGTTGCCCAGAGCGCCGACTGCGCCGCCTTGCTCGGCCT
The DNA here is from genome assembly GCA_038327205.1 of Burkholderiales bacterium. GTDB lineage: Bacteria > Pseudomonadota > Gammaproteobacteria > Burkholderiales > Burkholderiaceae_C > Paucibacter_A. The sequence continues at coordinate 1,096 of JBBQKT010000336.1, forward strand.
GCCCGACGACTGGGCGGATGCCAATACCCTGGCCACGCTGAGTGGCAACGCGCCCTGGCCCGCAGGGGCGTCGCGGGCCACCGTCTACAGCGGCCACCAATTTGGCCAGTGGGCGGGCCAGTTGGGTGACGGCCGCGCACTGCTGCTGGGCGACATCGCCACGCCCGCCGGCCCGATGGAAGTGCAGCTCAAGGGCGCAGGGCTCACCCCCTATTCACGCATGGGCGATGGCCGCGCCGTCTTGCGCTCTTCGATCCGCGAGTTCTTGTGCTCAGAAGCGTTTGCGGCCTTGAAGATTCCGACCACGCGAGCGCTGTGCATCACCGGATCGGCCCTGCCGGTGCGGCGTGAAACGCTGGAGACGGCGGCAGTCGTCACCCGCGTGGCACCGAGCTTCATCCGCTTCGGCCATTTTGAACACTTCGCCCATACCAACCAGCATGCGGCGCTGCGCGAACTGGCCGACTTCTTCATTGCCGAATACGCACCTGAATGCCGGGATGCCGACAACGCCTATCTCGCCCTGCTAGAAAGGATCGCTCGGCAAACCGCCGTGCTGATGGCGGATTGGCAGGCGGTTGGGTTTTGCCATGGGGTGATGAATACCGACAATATGTCGATGCTGGGCCTGACCCTGGACTACGGCCCGTTCGGTTTTCTGGACGGATTCGACCCCGGCCATGTCTGCAACCACTCCGACCACCAAGGCCGCTACGCCTATGCCCGCCAGCCCAATGTGGGGTTCTGGAATCTGCATGCCTTGGCGCAGGCCTTCATGCCCTTGGTGGGCGACAGCGAGGCGCTGATCGCCACGCTGGATGTCTACAAGACCGCCTTCCCCGACGCGCTGACCGCCAAGATGCGCGCCAAGCTGGGCCTCGGCGCGGCGCAAGAAGAAGACAAGCTGTTGATCGATGATTGGCTCAAGCTGATGGCGGCAGCGCGGGCAGATTTCACGATCAGCTTTCGCCGGCTCAGCCGCTTCAGCGAAGCGCCCGACGCCGTGCGCGATCTGTTCATGGACCGCGCGGCCTTTGACGCCTGGGCCGGGCGGTATCAACAGCGCCTGGCCGCCGACGACCGGACCGACGCCGAGCGCCAAAGTGCCATGCTGGCAGTCAATCCTGCCGTGGTGCTGCGCAACCATTTGGCCGAGGGCGCGATCAGGCAGGCACAGGCCGGTGATTTTTCCGAGACCACGCGGCTGCTGAAAGTTTTGCAGCAGCCGTTCGACGAACCGCTGCTGGCCAGTGACGCCGCATTTCCGCCCGATTGGGCCCAAACCTTGGAGGTCTCCTGTTCATCATGAGCGATTCAGACCACAACTACCCTGTCAAAAAGACCGATGCCGAATGGCGCGAGCAGCTTGATGCGACGCAATACCAGGTGGCCCGGCAGCACGGCACCGAGCGCGCCTTCACCGGCAAGTATTGGGACCATTTCGAGAGCGGCAAGTACAACTGCATCGGCTGCGGCACGACGCTGTTCGAAGCCGACACCAAGTTCGACGCCCACTGCGGATGGCCGAGCTATTGGGCCCCCATCAATGCCGAGGTGATCGAGCGCATCACCGACAAGAGCCACGGCATGGTGCGGGTGGAAGTGCGCTGCAACAAATGCGGCTCCCACCTCGGCCATGTTTTCCCCGATGGTCCCGACCCGACGGGCGAGCGTTTTTGCATCAACTCGGCGGCGATAGACTTCTCCCCCCTCCCCTGACGGCTTGTTGATGAAGATCCTGCTCGATTTCCTGCCCCTGCTGCTTTTCTTCGCCACCTTCAAATACGGTGACGCCAACAAAGACTGGGCGGCGCTGTTTGCCACCGAGCACTTCGGCTTCATGGTCTCGGGCGGCAAGGTCGGCACCGAAGAAGCGCCGGTGCTTCTGGCCACCCTGGTCGTGATGATCGCCACCCTGCTGCAAGCTCTCATCACCAAGCTGCGCGGCAAGAAGATTGATTTGATGCTGTGGATCAGTCTGGGGCTGGTGGTGGTGCTGGGCGGCGCCACGGTCTGGTTCCACAACGCCACCTTCATCAAGTGGAAGCCGAGCGGGCTTTACTGGGGGATGGCCCTGGTGTTCTGGGCCAGCCAGGCGTTTTTTGGCAAGAACCTGATCAAGCAGATGCTCGGCGCCGAACTTGAGCTGCCGGGCCTGGTGTGGCAGCGCTTGAACCGCGCCTGGGTGCTGTTCTTCAGCGCGCTGGGTGTGCTCAATCTTTATGTGGCCTACAGCTTCTCGACAGCAATCTGGGCCGACTTCAAGTTGATCGGCGTCACCGGTTTGATCCTGCTGTTCACTCTGGGTCAGGGCATTTACCTGAGCCGCCATCTTCCACAGGCCCAGCCTGAAACCGAAACCGAAGCGGACAAAAAATCATGACGACGACCTCGGTTCGCCCCACCCCCGCCGACATCGAAGCGCGGCTGCGCGCAGCGCTGGCCCCCCTGTCCATCGCCGTGCAGGACGACAGCCATCAGCATGCTGGCCACGCCGGCGCGCGTGAAGGCGGGCACTACAGCGTGACCTTGGTCAGCGCCCGCTTTAGCGGCCTGGGCCGGGTGGCCCGGCATCGGCTCGTATATCATTCTCTGGCTGAGCTGATGTTGCACGGCATCCACGCCCTGGCCATCGATGCCCGTGCGCCGGATGAAGGTTGACAGGCTCTCCCAAGCACTATCCTTTTTTTCCAAGGCGCCACTTCGGCGCATTTTTTTAGCCGCATTTCTCGCTTAAACGCCCCCAACCATGATCAAGAAGTTCGTCCTTGCCGCCACTGT
>JBBQKT010000337.1:0-3870 GCA_038327205.1 Burkholderiales bacterium
GCGAGATGGCTGCAAGCCTTCAAAGGGGCCGCTGGGCTCGCTGATCCGTGCAGCGGCAAAGCGACGCGTAGCATGGGCGCCTGTTTTGATGATCAACAGCAAGAAGGGTCCGGCATGGCTCGCTCTCAGCCCCCTGCGCCAATCACCGGCAAGCGGTCCAGCCCACCTTTGCATAAAGCGCCTTTGCATCAAGCGCCTTTTGTGAAGCGGCATCACGCCTGGGGCTGGGTGATGCTGGCGCTTGTTTTGCTGGCCAGCGGTGGCTGGTGGTTCTGGCCGCAGTCCACAACAGCATCACCTGCATCACCTGCAGCAACTGCCAGCACGTTTGCGCCGGCACCTCAAGTCACTGAGGTGCCCGAAGCCAGCTTCGAGCAACTGCTTCAAGCCCCCGCCGGGCCAGACTGGCGAGTGCGGCGGCTGCGCGGCAATCCGGCCGTGCTGGTCATCGAGTTCCCCAGTCTGCTCGCCCAGGGCGAGGCGATGAACCGAATGGCTGCACTGCTCGAAAAAACCGGCGGCAATCGCGACCGGGTGCTTGGCGATGCGGCGCTGCAGGCCTTGATCGTCTCCGGCGGTGACAACGCCTCCACCTTTTACCTCGGCCATGACTACGACGCCGACGGGCTGGCGCGCTTTTTTAACCTCGCCCAGACGCAGGGCACGGCGCTCAATGCCTCGGAACTTCGTTTGCGCCAGTTGTTGCGCGATGCCAGGCTGCTGTCCTCCAACGGGCCGGTGCAAATGCCCTACGTTGGCATCAGTCCTGGCTCGCTGGTCAGCTTCAGTGCGCTGCAAGATGACGATCCGCGCACCGGGCCTGACGAAAGCATGGATGCCCGGCGGCGCGCCTCGGTGCTGCAGCACGAACTCAGCCACGGCAAGTTCTTCACCCGGCCTGACTACCGCGACCACTGCTGGAATTTCTGGCAGCGCCTGTTGTCAGAACCCGAGCGCGAGATATGGCGGCGCTACCTGCGCGACCTGGGCTACGACAGCGGCAACGAGTTGCTGATGGTCAACGAAACCCAGGCGCTGTTGATGCACACGCCCGACACGCGCGACTTCAATGCAGACTCGCTGGGCATCAACAGCCGCGAACTGAATGGGTTGCGCACACGCTTCCAACTGCGGCTTGCGCCGGACTGATCACGCCACCCGCATGTAAATCGTCTTGTTTTCAGGATCGCGGCTGGTGAATTCGATGAAGCCCGGTTGCACCTGCAAGGCCTGCCTGAAAAGCGTGTTCATTTGTTGGCGACTCACCGCAGGCAAGTCATCCCACCACGCTTGCCCTTCAACGAGATCGATCAACCGGAAGGTCCTGTCCATCGGAAGCGCAAAAGCCATGCTTTTGGCTTCTTCGACGAATCTCAACAGGTCTTGTTGATCGAGCTCGGCACCGCGTGCACCGGAACTTCGCAGCGCAGCGTCAATCACATAGTCCTCAACGGACAGGCCTTTGCGCTCGGCCGCTGCCGAAATCACTTTCAGTGCCTGTTTGCCAAACTTGATTTCCATCGTTTCACCTGGGATCACTGCACGATTGATTTTGATGATACGGGTTGCTTCACCGTCAAATTGGCAGGAGGTCTGGCCATGCACAGCCCCTGAGGGCGCCATGGCGAACCTAGCGCTGCAGGGTCAACATCAACTCCAAGGGCTTGTCGGTCTTGTTCGACCACATCCAGCAATAGTCCTGATTGCTGGCGGGCTTGAGTTGGCCCGCCGCCGAGCCCGCGCCCTCGACCTTGGCGGGATAGGTGACCTCCTCACCCACGTGAAAGTGAATGTTGAAGTTCACCGGCTGCTCGGCCTTGAATGACCACGCGATGCTTTGATCCTTGTTGAGCGCGCCGCAAATTTCGACGAACTTGCGGGCTGCGATGGGCGCGCGGTAGTCGAATTTCCCGGATTCGCTCCACTTGATCTCGATCAGCTCGGCGCGAGCGATCGTGCAGCTGATGGCGGTGAGCAGGCTCAGGCCTGTCAGGAAGAAGGGGGTCGATTTCATGGCTCGCTCAATGCGTGTGGGAGTGATGCGCGTCAGGCACATGCGCGTGCGTGTGCTGCTGCGCTTGATGGTGATGCGGGTGGCTGTGTGGGCCGGTAGGCATGGGGTCATGCATATGGTCGTGGTGCCCGTCGTCATGCCGGTGCGCATGCTCGTGATCGAGCGCTTGATGGCCGTGCTGATGTCCATGCGACTCGGCCAGGTGCAAGACCACACCGACCAGCATCAGCACGCCGCCCAGCGCCATGCCCCAGCCGGCCGAGCGGTCGCCGAGCGCAAAAGCCAGGCCCGCCCCGATGAAGGGCGCGAAGGCGAACACCGAGCCCGTGCGCGCAGCACCAAAAGCGCGTTGGGCCAGCAGGTAGAAGCGCAGGCTCAGGCCATAGCCGGTCGCACCCACCAGCAGCAAGCCGAGCAGCGCCGTCGTCGCTGGCCAGGGTTCTCCAAACAGCCAGGCCAAGGCCAGCGTCGATGCCGAACCTAACGAAGCCTTGACCAACACCACCTGCCCCGGATCGCGCTCGGCCAGCGCCCGCGACAGGCTGTTGTCCATGCCCCAGGCGGCAGTCGCCAGCAACACGGCCAGCAAGCCCAGCAGCTGATTGCCGCCGCCCAAGCCCTGGTCGAGCACCAGCAGGCCGCCACCCATCAGCAGGGCCAGCATGGCCAGTCCCACGCGCCGGTCCATCGTTTCGCCGTAGAGGCGCCAGGCCAGCAACGCAGTGAACAGCGCTTCGAGCGTCAGCATCAGGGAGGCACCCGTGCCGCTGGTGCGCTGCAGCCCCCAGGCCAGGGCCACCGGCCCCAGCACGGCGCCGAACGCGGCCACGGCGGCCAACCTCGGCAAGTCCGAGCGCCGCACCGCCGCCTCGCGATCCACCCGCTGGCGCAGCAAGGCACCGGCCACGGCGGCGCCGGCATAAAGCATCGCGGCGGTGCTGAACGCGCCGAGCCCCTTGCCGAAATACTGGACCAAGGGCGTGCTGACACCGAACAGCGCTGCCGCCAGCAGGGCCAGCAGGCCGCCCCGGATTGCCGGCCGATCGAGCCAGGTTTTCATCGCGGGTTTTACTTCACGGTAAAGCGGACCGTGACCGTCTTGCCTTCGACCTTGTTCAGCACGGCCACGAGCTTGGCGCCGCTGCCGATCTTCACGCCGGTGGCACGCAGCTTGTTGTCGCCAATGGCCTTGACCTCGACCTCGGACTTCTCGCTGCCCTGGAGCACCGTCAGCTTGCCCGCGATGCCTTTCGAGTCCATCGGTTCGTCATGGTCGACCAGATAGATCGTTGCGCCGTCGGCCTCGACGACCAGCTCGAAGCACACGTCGTTGGCGACCTGCACGATGCCACCGTGCAGCGGCTTGCCGGCACCGTGGGCGAAGGCGGTGGTCACCGTGACGGCGCTCAAGGCCAGCAAGGTGGCCTGCATCAGTTGTTTGATCTTCATGTCTCATTCTCCGTTCAATAGCGGTGCACTTCAGGGCAGCACCTTGGCGCCCGTGGTTTCGTCAAAAAGCTTCTCCGTCATCGGTTTCGTTCAACAGCCGCTCGGTGGCCCGTCGACCCAAGAGCCCAAACAGCAGCGGCGTCAGCAGGGTGTCGAGCAAGGTCGAGCTGACCAAGCCGCCGAAGATCACCACCGCCACCGGGTGCAGGATCTCCTTGCCCGGCGCATCGCCCGCCAGCAGCAAAGGCGTCAGCGCAAAGGCCGCTACCAGGGCGGTCATCAGCACGGGGGTCAAGCGCTCGAGTGAGCCGCGCACGATCATGGCTTGGCCGAAGGTCTCGCCCTCGAAGCGGCACAGGTTGATGTAGTGGCTGATCTTCAGGATGCCGTTGCGCGTGGCGATGCCG